>NZ_SCOB01000008.1:0-141492 GCF_005503465.1 Microbacterium sp. 4NA327F11
GTGCCCACCCGCCCGCGCTCCGCCGCACCGGCGGCTGCGCCCGCCGCGACCACGGAGCCCTGGGGGCGTGTGGAAGAGGACGGCACCGTGTCGGTGCGCGAGTCCGCCGGATGGCGCATCGTCGGCCAGTACCCCGACGGGTCCACCGACGAGGCCCTCGCCTACTTCGAGCGCAAGTACGCCGATCTCGCGGGCGAGGTGGTGCTCCTCGAGGCGCGTCACCGCCGCGGAGGCGCGGGCGCCGCCGACCTGAGCTCCGCCGCCGCCGCCGTGCGCGAGCGCGTCGTGGGCGCGGCCGCGGTCGGCGACCTCGAAGGACTCGCCGCGCGACTCGACGCTCTCGTGGCCGCGCTGAGCGCCGCCACCGAGGTCGAGGCGCAGCAGGCCAAGGAGGCCGTCGACGAGGCGATCGCCGAGCGCACCGCGATCGTGGAGAAGGCAGAGGCTCTCGCCGCCCGCGACCCGCAGAGCGTGCAGTGGAAGCAGACCACGGCCGACATCGCCACGCTCTTCGACCAGTGGCAGAACCACCAGCAGAACGGTCCTCGTCTCCCCCGCGCCATCTCTCAGAAGCTCTGGGGCCGCTTCCGTGACGCGCGCGCGACGATTGACCGTCACCGTCGCGCCTACTTCGCCGACCTCGACGAGACCCACAAGTCGGCGCGCGACAGCAAGTCGCGTCTGGTCGAGCGGGCCGAGGCCCTCGCCCCGCGCGGCGAGGACGGCATCGCCGCCTACCGCACCCTCCTCGACGAGTGGAAGAGCGCGGGCCGCGCGGGCAAGAAGATCGACGACGCCCTGTGGGCCCGGTTCAAGGCCGCCGGTGACGTGCTCTACGGCGCCCGTTCCGACCGCGATCGCGTCGAGGCCGAGGAGTCGAAGGAGCGCATCGAGCTCAAGCGGGCGCTGCTCACCGAGGCCGCCGCGGTTCCGGGCGAGAAGGACCTTGCCGCCGCGCGGCAGTTGCTCACCGGTCTCCAGCGTCGCTGGGACGAGATCGGCCGCATCTTCCCCCGTGACAAGGAGCGCCAGCTCGACGACGAACTTCGTCGCATCGAGCAGGGCGTGCGCGACCGCGAGCAGACGCACTGGCGTGAGAACAACCCCGAGACGAAGGCGCGTGCGAACGACATGACGCGTCAGCTCGAGGATGCCATCGCGAAGCTCGAGGACGACCTCGCCGCGGCGAAGGCGACCGGCGACAGCCGCAAGGTCAAGGCGGCGACCGAGGCGCTCGAGGCGCGTCGCGGCTGGCTGCGCGCCATCGGCGGCTGACGCCTTCTCCACAGCTTCGACCCTCCGGTCCGGCGAGCGGATGCCGCGTGCGGCACCATGGCTCGCATGGGATCACCGTTCGTGTACGTCGCAGGTGACCGCTTGTCGGTCGCGGAGTTGAGTGCGGCGCGCATCGACGGCGACCTCGTCGAGGTCGGCGATGCGTTCATGCCCGCCGACGCCATCGAGACCCCCGCGATCCGGGCGGCCTCCCTCGCCCAGCTTGTGCCGGCCAACACCGCGCTCGTCGGTCGCAGCGCCGCCTGGGTGCACGGAGCGTTGCTCCCGCTGCCCGAGCGTCAGAGCGTGCAGCGCGCGGTCGCGCACCGCATCGGCCAGCCCGTCGACCGGCGCCTCGTGTACAGCGATCAGGGTCTCCCCGCCGACGCCGTCGAGCTCTGCGGCGGCGTGGCGGTGACATCCGCCGTGTACACCACGACCGACCTCGCCCGTGCGGGCGACGACGTCGCGGTGCGCGCGCTGTGCGACGCCCATCCCGCACCGGCTGTGCGGGTAAGTGACGCCTACGCTCTGCTGCAGGCGGCGGGCCCGCTGCACCACAAGCGCCGCGGCCTCGCGATGCTGGAGGCTCTGATCGACGAGCTCAGGACGACGTGACGCGGTAGACGTCGTAGACCGCGTCGATGCGACGCACCGCGTTGAGCACGCGGTCGAGGTGCACGGTGTCGCCCATCTCGAACACGAACCGGCTGAGCGCGAGGCGGTCGTCGGTGGTCGACACCGTCGCCGACAGGATGTTGACGTGGTGCTCGCTGAGCACGCGGGTCACGTCGCTGAGCAGTCCCGATCGGTCGAGGGCCTCGACCTGGATCTGCACCAGGAACACGCTCTTCGTGGTCGGCGCCCACTCGACGTCGATGAGCCGCTCCGGGTTGTCCATGAGCGCCTTCACGTTCGTGCAGTCGGTGCGGTGCACGGAGACGCCGCTGCCGCGCGTCACGAACCCGACGATCTCGTCGCCCGGGACCGGGGTGCAGCACTTCGCGAGTTTCACGAGGATGTCGGGAGCGCCGCGCACGAGGACGCCCGAGTCACCGTCACGCGGCGCGCGGCTGCGGCCGACGTGGGGCAGCTCGATGGCCCCCGTGGAGGTGTCCCCCTCCGCGACGAGCGCGGTGACCTTCTCGATGACCGATTGGGTGGAGACGTGCCCTTCGCCGACGGCGGCGTACAGGGCGGAGACGTCTTCGTACTTCAGCTGGTGCGCGACCTGGGAGAAGGAGTCCTGGTTCATCAGGCGTTGCAGGGGCAGGTTCTGCCGCCGCATCGCGCGGGCGATCGACTCCTTGCCCTGTTCGATCGCCTCTTCGCGGCGCTCCTTCGTGAACCAGCCGCGGATCTTGTTGCGCGCGCGGGTGCTCTTGACGAACGTGAGCCAGTCCTGGCTCGGGCTCGCATCCGGGTTCTTCGAGGTGAACACCTCGACGACGTCGCCCGAGTTCAGTTCGCTCTCGAGCGGTACGAGACGCCCGTTGACCTTCGCCCCCATCGTGCGATGGCCGATTTCGGTGTGCACCGCATAGGCGAAGTCGACCGGAGTCGCGCCGGACGGGAGCCCGATCACGCGTCCCTTCGGCGTGAAGACGTAGACCTCCTTGGCGCCGATCTCGAACCTCAACGACTCGAGGAACTCGCCGGGGTCAGCGGTCTCGGCCTGCCAGTCGGAGATGTGGGCGAGCCACGCCATGTCGGTGTCGACGGTGCGGTCGTCGGTGCGACTGCCCGACATCCGCTCCTTGTACTTCCAGTGCGCCGCGACGCCGTACTCGGCCTGCTGGTGCATCTCGTTCGTACGGATCTGGATCTCGACCGTACGACCGCCCGGGCCGATCACCGTGGTGTGCAGCGACTGGTACAGGTTGAACTTCGGCGTCGCGATGTAGTCCTTGAAGCGGCCGGGTAGTGGCGTCCAGCGGGCGTGGATCGAGCCCAGCACGGCGTAGCAGTCGCGCACGGTCGCGACGATCACGCGGATGCCGATCAGGTCGTAGATGTCGTCGAACTCCCGACCGCGCACCACCATCTTCTGATACACGGAGTACAGCTGCTTCGGACGACCCATGACGCGCCCGCGGATGCGCAGCTCGCGCAGATCCGCATCGACGGAGTCGATCACACTGTGCACGTACTGCTCGCGCTGGGGCGTACGCTGCTTGACCAGACTCTCGATCTCGGCGTAGAGCTTGGGGTGCAGTACGGCGAACGAGAGGTCCTCGAGCTCCGACTTGATCGCCTGGATGCCGAGGCGGTGCGCGAGCGGAGCGTAGATCTCGAGAGTCTCGCGCGCCTTCTTCTGCGCCTTCTCGGGCGGCACGAAACCCCACGTGCGCGCGTTGTGGAGCCGGTCGGCGAGCTTGATGAGGAGCACGCGGATGTCTCGCGACATCGCGACGATCATCTTGCGGACCGTCTCGGCCTGCGCGCTCTCGCCGTACTTGACCTTGTCGAGCTTCGTGACGCCGTCGACGAGCATCGCGACCTCGTCGCCGAACTCCGCCGTCAACTGGTCGAGGCTGTAGTCCGTGTCCTCGACGGTGTCGTGCAGCAGGGCCGCAGCGATCGCCTTCGGTCCGAGACCGAGATCGGCGAGCACCTGAGCGACCGCGAGCGGGTGCGTGATGTAGGGCTCACCGCTCTGGCGCTTCTGGTCGCGGTGCGCGCGCTCCGCGACGGTGTATGCGCGCTCGATGACAGCGAGGTCGCCGCGCGGATGATGCGTGCGGACCGTGCGCACGAGCTGGTCGACATCGTCGCGCCGGTGCGCGCGGGAGAAGATCCGAGGCACGAGCCGCCGCAGCGAAGAGGCCTGGGGCGCGGCCGGAACGGTCTCGGTCACTCGCGTCTCACCGCCCTTCGCCGGATCGGATCATCCTACGCCCGCTGCCGAGATGGACGGCCGCTCAGGCGGCGACCGCTGCCTTGCTGCGAGAGGCGCGCACGCGGGCGTCGCGCGCCTTGACCTTCGGCTCGTTCTCACGGAACAGCGAGTACAGCGGCGCCGCCACGAAGATCGTCGAGTAGGCAGCCACGATCGTTCCGACGAAGATCGACAGCGAGATGTCGGTGAGCGTCTGTGCACCCAGCCAGAACGCGCCGATGAACAGGATCGCACCGGTCGGGAGCACCGCGACGATGGTCGTGTTGATCGAACGGATGAGGGTCTGGTTGACCGCCAGGTTCACCGACTCGCCGAACAGGCGACCGGCCGCCTCACCGCCTTCGCGCGTGTTCTCCCGGATCTTGTCGAACACGACTGTCGTGTCGTAGAGCGAGTACGCCAGGATCGTGAGGAATCCGATCACCGCGGCGGGCGAGATCGCGAAGCCGCAGACCGCGTAGATGCCGATCGTGATCACCAGCACGTCCACCACGCCGATGACGGCCGCGGCCGACATCTTCCACGTGCGGAAGTAGAGCGCGAGGATGAGGAACGTCAGCGCGAGGAAGATCGCGAGTCCCCAGAGCGACTGGCGCGTGACATCCGCGCCCCACGCCGGACCGATGAACGAGTCGGTGACGTCGGTCTGCGGCACGTCGAACGCCGTGGCGAGCGCCTGGCTGACCTGCTGGGTCTGCTCGGGCGTCATCTGGTTCGTCTCGACCTGAACCGAGGTGCCCCCGACCGTGGTGACGCTCGAGACCGAGCCGGGGACGACACCGTTGACGGCGTTCGTCGCGGTGAGCTGATCGGGGTTCGTCAGACCGCTCACGGTGAACTGCGAGCCGCCGGTGAACTCGATCGAGAAGTGGATCGGGCGCACGAGGGGAACGAGCACCGACGCGATCACGAGCACCGCCGCGATGATGAACCACACACGACGACGGCCGACGAAGGGGAAGGACGTCTTGCCGGTGTAGAGGTCGTTTCCGAGCTGATTCATGGAGCGCATCAGTCGTCTCCCTCCTTGGTCGCGGTCGTGGTCCCGCCGCCGAGTTCGGCCGCGCGCTTTCGCTCGGCGATCGTCTGCCGGCGCTCCGCCTCCTTGCGCGACTTCGCCGAACGCCCGGCGGTCGCCGCTGCCGGGGCGCGGAACTGGGCGCGGCCGCGGTAGACGGCGCCGAGCGCCTCGGGGTCGAGACCCGAGAGCGGGTGCCCCGAGCCGAAGAACCGGGTGCGTGCCAGCAGCTGCATGACAGGGTGCGTGAACAGGATGAAGATGAGCACGTCGATCGCGGTCGTGATGCCGAGCGTGAACGCGAAGCCCTTCACCGTCGCATCCGCGAGGATGTAGAGCACGACGGCCGCGAGCACGTTGATCGACTTCGAGATGTAGATCGTGCGCTTCGCCCGGCCCCAGCCGTCCTCGACGGCGGAGGTGATCGACTTGCCGTCGCGCAGCTCGTCTCGGATGCGCTCGAAGTACACGATGAACGAGTCGGCGGTGAAGCCGATCGTCACGATCAGACCGGCGACACCGGCGAGAGACAGGCGGAAGCCCATGCGCCACGCCAGGATGCAGAGCACCGCGTACGTGATGACCGCCATCACCGCGAGGGACGCGATGATCACCGAGCCGAGAGCCCGGTAGACGATGAGCGAGTAGATCGCGACGAGCGCCAGACCGATGAGTCCCGTGATCAGACCGATCATGAGCTGCTGTGAGCCGAGGGTCGCGGAGATGGTGTCGGAGCTCTGCACCGAGAAGCTCAGCGGCAGCGCACCGAACTTGAGCTGGTCGGCGAGCGTGGTCGCGCTCTCCTGCGTGAACGAGCCCGAGATCTGCGGTTTGCCGTCGGTGATCACGGCGTTCATGCTGGGGGCGGAGAGAACGGATCCGTCCAGCACGAAGGCGAACTGGTTGAGCGGCGCCGTCTGGCTGTAGAGGCGCTTGCTGATGTCGCCGAAGGTCTGGGTTCCCTCGCCGTTGAACACGAGGTTCACGACCCACTGGCCGTTCTGCGTGTTCAGGCCGGCACTGGCGTCGGTGATGGCGGAGCCGTCGAGCTCGACGGGTCCGAGGATGTACTTCGCGGTGTTGGTCGAGTCGCAGGTGACGAGCGGCTTGTCTTTGGGCGCGTTCGCGGGGTCGTTCGTCGTCGCGGAGCAGTTGTAGGCCTGATACTCCGCCTGCAGCGCCGGGGTGATCCACGAGGTGTCACTGCCGCTCGTCGGCGACGCGGTCGGGGTGGACTGCAGGGTGGGCGCCGGCGTCGGGTAGGGCGTCTGGTTCCCGTCCTGTCCGGTGAAGCTGCCGGTGACGTCGGCCGACGTGTACAGCACGGCCCGCAGCTGCAGCTGGGCCGAGGCCTCAATGCGCTGTCGCGTCTGCTCGTCCGCCGTTCCGGGGATCTGCACGACGATGTTGCGGCCGCCCTCTGTCGAGACGGATGCCTCGGACACACCCGACGCGTCGATGCGCTGGCGGATGATCGACACCGCCTGGTTCATCTGCGTGTCGGTGGGTGCCGCGCCGTCGACGGTCTGCGCCTGCAGGATGATCTGCGTGCCGCCCTGGAGGTCGAGCGCGAGCTGCGGGGCCCACGACGACTTCTGGAACACGTAGACGCCGAGGGCGTTGATGCCGAACAGCACGGCGATCACGGCCAGCAGGCCGATGAGGGCACGCCAGGCGTGCTTGACGGGGGTGGATGTCGCCACTGATCAGGTCTTTCGGAAGGGGTGCGCGGGCACCGTGTCAGGCGTCGGTGCCGTTCTTCTTCTCGTCGTCGGCGTCGGCGGCCTTCTTCTGGTCGTCGCTGATCGAGGAGATCTCGCCGCTGGCGACGCCGGCCTCGTACTCGTCGTGGGTGGCCTCGGCCTCGAGGTACTCGTCCTCGGTGACGACCTCGTCGATCGGGTCGACGACGCGAAGGATCGCCTGGCTGTGCACCTCGATCTCGACGCCGGGGGCGATCGAGACCACGGCCGGCTGGTCAAGGTTGTCGGAGTCGAAGGTCACGATGGTGCCGTACAGGCCTCCCTGCAGCAGCACCTTGGCGCCGGGGACGGTCTGACGCGCGCGGGCCTCGACCTCGGCCTTCTGCTTCTGCATGCGGCGTCGGGAGCTCCAGAACATGAAGACCAGGAGCAGGACGAGCAGGATGAGCAGGCCGTAGTTGCTGAAGAACGTGCCGAAGTCCATGCGGGCGCGGAGCCTTTCAGATGAGGCGCACTCAGGATGGGCGCCGTAGGGAGAGGGCGGCGAAAGCCTTCAGCGATTATAGGTCATCCATATCGAGCGTTCCGGTCGCATGTGCCGGGGCCACACCGAGATGGGCATACGCCTCGGGCGTGGCGACGCGCCCGCGGGGCGTGCGACCCATGAGTCCGATGCGCACGAGGTAGGGCTCGACGACCGACTCGATCGTGTCGGCCTCCTCTCCGACCGTCACCGAGAGGGTGCCGAGGCCGACGGGCCCGCCGCCGAACCGGCGGATCAGAATGTCGAGCACCGCCCTGTCGAGCCGATCGAGACCGATCGGGTCGACGTCGTAGAGCTCGAGCGCGGCGCCGACGGCCGCGACATCCGTGCCCGCGCCCCCGTGTACGAGCAGGTAGTCACGTACGCGGCGCAGCAGTCGGTTCGCGATGCGGGGTGTCCCCCGGGAGCGGCGGGCGATCTCGGCGCGCGCGCGGGCGGACAGTTCGACCCCGAGCACGATTGCCGAGCGCTCGACGACGCGTTCGAGCTCGGCGGGGTCGTAGTACTCCAGATGGGCGGTGAAGCCGAACCGGTCGCGCAGTGGGTTCGGCAGCATGCCGGAGCGCGTCGTCGCGCCCACGAGCGTGAAGGGGGCGAGATCGAGCGGGATCGAGGTGGCGCCGGCGCCCTTGCCCACCATGATGTCGATGCGGAAGTCCTCCATCGCGAGATACAGCATCTCCTCCGCCGAACGGGCCATCCGGTGGATCTCGTCGATGAACAGGACCTCCCCCGGCTGCAGGCTCGACAGCAGCGCCGCGAGGTCCCCCGCGTGCTGGATTGCAGGGCCGCTCGAGAGCCTCAGGGGACGCCCGCTCTCGTGCGCGACGATCATCGCGAGGGTGGTCTTACCGAGCCCCGGGGGGCCGGCGAGCAGGATGTGATCGGCGGGCCGCTCCTGGATGCGAGCGGCATCGAGCAGCAGCTGCAACTGCCCGCGCACCTTGGGCTGCCCGATGAACTCGGCGAGCGACGTCGGGCGCAGTGCGCCCTCGATGGCGAGCTCGCTCTCATCGACCGCCTGCGGGTTCACCTCATCCACGCACATGCTCCCCTCGCGCGGGCCCGAGTTCGGCGAGGGCGAGCCGGAGCAAGGCGGGAACGCTGCGTTCGGTCGCGGGCGCGCTCTCGATGACGGATGTCGCGGTCTCCTGTGCGACCCGGTCGTTCCAGCCGAGACCGTTCAGGGCCGCGGTGAGCTGGGTGAGCAGCGCGGCGTCTCCCCCGTCCGCCGGAGAGGTCGAGGCAGCCGGCGGCGGGGCGAGGCGCCCGGCGAGCTGCACGACGATGAGCTTCGCCGTCTTCGGGCCGATCCCGGAGACGCGCCGGAACGGCGCGTCGTCCTCGGCGGCGACGGCGGCGGCGATCTGGTCGATCGACAGGTGCGAGAGCACGCCGAGGGCCGACTTCGGGCCGACGCCGGAGACGCCGAGGAGCGCCAGGAACACGACGAGCTCGGCGCGCTCGGTGAACCCGACGAGCTGCATCGCGTCTTCGCGCACGACGAGATGCGTGTGCAGCAGCACCTCGGCGCCGGGAGTCAGGCTGTGGGCGACGGGCTGCGTCACGGCAACGGCGTAGCCGACGCCGCCGGTCTCGACGACGACGGTGTCGCCGTCGACGTACAGCACGGAGCCGCGCACGGAAGCGATCATGGCTCCACCCTACGAGACGGTTCGCAGATATGTTCGAGCGACACGCTAGCGGCGGGCGCGGCGCTCGGCGTCGGCCCAGGCGCGCTGCGCCGGCGTCACGGCGGATGCCCCGGGGGCGGCGGGGCCGCGACGCCAGGCGTGGCAGAGCGCGAGGGCCAGGGCGTCCGCGGCATCCGGCGGCTGCGGGGGTGCGTCGAGGCGCAGCAGGCGCGCGATCATCGCCTGCACCTGCGCCTTGTCGGCTGAGCCGTAGCCGGTGACGGCGGCCTTCACCTCGGACGGCGTGTGGGTCGCGGCCTCGAGGCCGAACTCGGCGGCGACGAGCAGCGCGATGCCGCTCGCCTGTGCCGTGCCCATGACGCTGTGCCGGTTGTGCTGGGCGAAGACGCGCTCGACGGCGACCACGTGGGGCTGGTGGGCGGCAACGACCTCGCGGATGCCGTCGGCGATGAGGCGCAGGCGCCGCTCGATCGCGAGGTCGGGTGAGGAGCGCACGACCCCGACGTGTACGAGGCGCGCAGAGCGGTCGGGAGCGACATCCACCACGCCCACGCCGCAGCGGGTGAGGCCGGGGTCGATGCCCAGCACGCGCAGCGAAGGGGTGGTCACTCCCCCACGCTAACGATCGCGGGTCGCGGCGCTCGAGCGGCGCGCCCCGCGTGCGATCACTCGTCCTCTTCGAGCTCGGCCTGCACCTCGGCGGTGAGGTCGAAGTTCGAGTAGACGTTCTGCACGTCGTCGCTGTCCTCGAGGGCGTCGATGAGGCGGAACACCTTGCGGGCGGTCTCGGCGTCGATCTCGACCTTGAGGGTCGGGACGAACTCGACGTCGGCCGACTCGTACTCGATGCCGGCGTCGACGAGCGCGCTGCGGACGGCCACGACATCGGATGCCTCGGTGATGACCTCGAAGCCCTGGGCGTGGGGCTCGATCTCCTCGGCGCCCGCCTCGAGGGCCGCGAGCATGACGTCATCCTCGGTCGTGCCCTCCTCAGAGACGACGATGACGCCCTTACGGGAGAAGTTGTAGGCGACCGAACCGGGGTCCGCGAGGGTGCCGCCGTTGCGGCTGAGTGCCGTGCGCACCTCGGCCGCGGCGCGGTTCTTGTTGTCGGTCAGACACTCGATCATGAGGGCGACGCCGTTGGGACCGTAGCCCTCGTACATGATCGACGAGTACTCGACCGACTCGCCGCCGATGCCGGCGCCGCGCTTGATCGCGCGGTCGATGTTGTCCTTGGGCACCGAGGTCTTCTTGGCCTTGAGCACTGCGTCGAAGAGGGTCGGGTTTCCCTGCAGGTCGGCACCGCCGAGCTTGGCTGCGACCTCGATGTTCTTGATGAGCTTCGCCCACGACTTCGCGCGGCGGGCGTCGACGACCGCCTTCTTGTGCTTGGTCGTGGCCCATTTGGAGTGTCCGGACATAGGTTCCAGTTTACGGGCGTGCGGCGAGGATCTTCACGAGGGTGCGGAGATTGCGCGTCGTGGTGCGCTCCCGCCAGGTGCGACGCGCGACCGCCTTCGCGAAGGGGGTGTCGGTCGAACGTCCCTTGGGTGGGTTCCAGTACACGACGGCGCCGTCGCGGGCGACCGGATCGAGGTCGTCGTCGCGGGGCTCGTCGATGAGGGATGCCGCGGTCTGCGCGGTGTCGCAGAAGATCACCCAGGGCTGCCGCGCGGTGTCGTCGGCCGCGAACGGGAACCCGCCGATCGCCTCTTCGACGGCCTCCCGGGCAACGAGCAGCAGGTGCGCGTCGTAGTCGTAGCGGCGTCCGAGCGCCGCCTCGAGCCTCGCGCGGAGAGCCGCGGCATCCGCTCGCTCGGTCGGGTGGTCGAACACGACGTTGCCGCTCGCGAGCACCGGCACGACGTCAGTGCCCCCGATGCCCGTCACGATCTCGCGCAGCTCGGCGTTGCGCACGGTCGCGCCGCCGACGTTGACCCCGCGCAGCAGGGCGATCCAGCTCGTCATGCCGCGAGACTACGCGGCGGGGACGACATCGAACGGATGCCGCGGCTCACGCCGCTGCGACGGCGTCGAGCAGCAGGCGGTGGAACCTCAGCTCCCCCGTGACCTCGGGGTGGAACGACGTGCCGAGCAGGGGGCCCTGCCTCACGGCGACGACCCGCCCGTCGGAGAGGTGGGCGAGCGGTTCGGCCCGGGCGCCGACCTGTTCGATGAGCGGTGCGCGGATGAACGCGGCGTGCACAGGCGGTGCGCCGAGGGAGGGCACGTCGAGGTCGGTCTCGAACGAGTCCACCTGGCTGCCGAACGCGTTGCGGCGCACCGTCACGTCGAGGCCGCCGAAGGTCTGCTGCCCGGCGATGCCGTCGACGATGCGCTCGGCGAGCAGGATGAGGCCGGCACAGGTGCCGTACACCGGGAGCCCTCCGGCGATCGCCTCGCGCAGGGGGTCGCGCAGCTCGAAGGCGCGGGCGAGCTTGTCGATGACGCTCGACTCGCCGCCCGGGATCACGAGCCCCTGCACGGCGGCGAGGTCGTCGGGGCGCCGCACCCTGGCGACATCCGCCCCGAGCGCCGCCAGGGCGACGGCGTGCTCGCGCACGTCGCCCTGGAGCGCGAGTACCCCGATGCGCGGGCTGGTCACCAGCCGCGCTCGGCGAGGCGGTGCGGTGCGGCCAGGTCGGTGACATTGATGCCGACCATCGCTTCGCCGAGTCCGCGCGAGACCTCGGCGATGACGGCCGGGTCGTCGTAGAACGTGGTCGCCTTCACGATGGCGGCGGCGCGCTCGGCCGGGTTGCCGCTCTTGAAGATGCCGGAGCCGACGAACACGCCGTCGGCACCGAGCTGCATCATCATGGCCGCATCGGCGGGGGTGGCGACCCCGCCGGCGGTGAAGAGCACGACCGGGAGCGTGCCGGTCTCGGCGATCTCGGCGACCAGCTCGTAGGGCGCCTGGAGCTCCTTCGCGGCGACGTAGAGCTCGTCCTTGGTGAGAGAGCGCAGCACGTTGATCTCGCTCGTGATCTTGCGGATGTGCTTGGTCGCCTCGGACACATCGCCCGTGCCGGCTTCGCCCTTGGAGCGGATCATGGCCGCGCCCTCGTTGATGCGACGCAATGCCTCGCCGAGGTTGGTGGCGCCGCAGACGAAGGGCACCGTGAACTTCCACTTGTCGATGTGGTTGACGTAGTCGGCGGGCGAGAGCACCTCGGACTCGTCGATGTAGTCGACGCCGAGCTGCTGCAGCACCTGCGCTTCGACGAAGTGCCCGATGCGCGCCTTCGCCATGACCGGGATGGAGACCGACGCGATGATGTCGTCGATGAGGTCGGGATCGCTCATGCGGGCGACGCCGCCCTGGGCGCGGATGTCGGCGGGCACCCGCTCGAGCGCCATCACGGCGACGGCGCCGGCGTCCTCGGCGATGCGCGCCTGCTCGGCGGTGACGACGTCCATGATGACGCCGCCCTTGAGCATCTCGGCGAGGCCGCGCTTGACGCGGTCGGAACCGATGGTGGGAGTGGTCACGGTCTGCTCCTTCGGGCGTCCGGATGACGCCATGTTTTGGCCTAGGCCGAAATGTAACACGACTGGCGCTTAGGCTTGCTGCGAGGGGGTCACACATGACGACCGGCATCACGGGCACCACCGCGACCGAGATCGCGGACAGCGTGCGCACGCTCGTCGAGCGAGGCGATCGTGTCCCCGGCGCGCTGCTGCCGCCCGTGCGCACCCTCGCCGACACGCTCGGCGTGAACCGCAACACCGTCGTCGCCGCCTACCGGCAGCTCGCTCTGGCGGGGGTCGTGGTCTCGCGGGGGCGCGCCGGAACCCGCATCGCCGCGCGCACCCGCATCGCGCAGGAGGGCTACGCCGCCGACACCGTGCTGCGCGACATCGGCACGGGCAACCCCGACCCGCGACTCATCCCCGACCCGACCGAGGCCCTCCGACGCGTCGGCGGACACCCCGTGCTCTACGGCGAGCCGGTCATCGACCGTGCGCTCGAGACGTGGGCGCGGGACTGGATGACCGAGGCGCTGCCGGAGGCGCGCGACATCCGCCTCACGATCACCGGAGGCGCGTCCGACGCGATCGACCGCCTGCTCTCGCAGACCCTCGCCCGCGACGACGCCGTGGCGCTCGAGGACCCGTGCTTCCTGTCGAGCCTGAACATCGTGCGCCTCGGCGGCTACCGGGCCGTGCCCGTCCCGGTCGACGAGGAGGGCATGACTGTCGCCGGACTCCGGGCCGCGCTCGCCGCGGGCGTGCGGGCGGTCGTGCACACCCCCCGCGCGCAGAACCCCACCGGCGCGAGTCTCAGCGCCGCGCGCGCGGCGCAGCTGCGGGAGGTGCTCGCCGAGCACCCCTACGTGCTCATCATTGAGGACGACCACTTCTCCCTGCTCTCCACCCGCTCGTTCCACTCGCTCATCTCCCCCGCCCACGAGCGCTGGGCCCTCATCCGCTCGGTCTCGAAGTTCCTCGGGCCCGACATGGGGCTGGCCATCACAGCCGCAGACCCGCACACCGCCGAACGCCTCGCCCTGCGGCTGAGCCCCGGCACCACCTGGGTCAGTCACCTGCTGCAGCGCCTCGCGCACGCCCTCCTCATCGACCCGGCGGTGCGCGCGCAGATCGACGCGGCCGGCGCGCATTACGCCTCGCGCAACGCCGCCTTCATCGCCCGGCTCGCCGACCGCGGCATCGTCGTGCCGCCCTCCGACGGACTCAACGTGTGGGTGACGACGGATGCCGCGGCCCGCCCCGTCGCCGAAGGGCTCATGCGTCGCGGGTGGCTCGCCCGGCCGGGCGACGAGTTCGAGCTGGCCGGCGGGGGTGCGGCATCCGCTCTTCGTCTCACGGTGCACGAGCTTGACGATGCCGATCAGGAGCGCCTCGCGGACGACGTCGCCGCGGCGGTCGTCGCGGCGCGCGCCGCGGATGCGAGGATCGACGGATGAAGATCCTCTCGATCCAGTCGGCCGTGGCCCACGGGCACGTCGGCAACTCGGCCGCCGTGTTCCCGCTGCAGCGCATCGGTGTCGAGGTGCTGCCGGTGTACACGGTGACCTTCTCGAACCACACCGGGTATGGCTCCTGGCGGGGGCCGCTCATCGCCCCGAGCGACGTGCACGAGGTGATCCTCGGCATCGAGGAGCGCGGGGTCTTCCCCGAGATCGACGTAGTGCTGTCGGGCTATCAGGGCAGCGAGGGCATCGCCGATGTCATCCTCGACGCGGTCGCGCGGGTCAAGGCCGCGAACCCCGACGCCATCTACACCTGCGACCCGGTGATGGGAAACGCCGTGTCGGGATGCTTCGTGGCCCCCGCAATCCCGGATCTGCTGCGCGACCGGGTCGTGCCCGCCGCCGACCTCGTCACCCCCAACCAGTTCGAGCTGGGATTCCTCACGGGCACCTCCCCCGACACGATCGCCTCGACGCTCGAAGCGGCCGACCTCGTGCGGGCCTCCGGCCCCGAGACCGTGCTCGTCACGAGCGTCGCCCGCCCCGACCGCCCGGAGGGCACGATCGAGATGCTCGTCGTGAACGGGGACGGCGCCTGGCTCGTGCAGACGCCCATGATCGGCATGAAGGCGAACGGGTCGGGCGATGTGACGGCGGCCCTGTTCACCGCGCATTACCGCGCGACCGGCGATGCGCAGGCCGCGCTCGCGCGCACCACGTCGAGCGTCTTCGATCTGCTGCAGCGCACGCACGACGCGGGATCTCGGGAGCTGCTGCTCGTCGAGTCGCAGGAGGCGTACGCCCACCCCCGTCTGCAGTTCGACGTCGCGCGCGTGCGGTGAGCCTCGGCATCCATCACATTCGGTGATGGCCGCGATCGTTTTCCGATTCTTGTGGCGCCGGGGCGCCGGATCGACGATGAATCCGGCCGCCGCACCCGACGGGCGGCCGGAAGGCAGGTGCCGACATGCGCGCCCTCACCCTCGCCGCCTCCGGCGGCATCGTGCTCACCGAGATCGACGAGCCATCGGCTGATGCGACGCCGGCGACGCTCGTCGCGGCGGCGGTGAACCCCGTCGACCGGGTGATCGCCACCGGGACCATGCCCTTCCGCCCGCTCGCACCCGGCGCCGTCGCCGGCCTCTCCGGCGTGGTGCAGGATGCCGCGGGCGGGCTTCTCTACGTGAGCGCGCCGCCCGCGCCGTTCGGCACGTTCGCCGACGTCGTGCCGCTGCGCGGTACCGAGAGCGTGCCGGTGCCCGACGGGCTCGACCCGGTGACGGCGGCGGCGATCGGGGTGCCGGGGATCGCCGCGTGGCTCGCGCTGCACCGTGCCGCCCAGACGCAGCCCGGGGAGACCGTGCTCGTGCTCGGCGGAACGGGATCGGCGGGCACCCTCGCCGTCGCCGCGGCCGTCGACCTCGGGGCGACGGTGCTCGCGACCGCCCGCACCGACGCCGGGCTCGACGCGATCGCCGCGCGAGGTGCCCGGGGGGTGCTCGCGGCCGACGCCGACGCCCTCGACGCGCAGCTCGCCGCCGCGGGCGGCATCGACGTCGTCATCGACCTCACCTGGGGCATGCCGCTCGCGGTCGCCGTTCGACACCTCGCCACGGGCGCGCGCATCGCGCAGGTCGGCAACTCGGCCGGCGCCGAGGCGAGCATCCTGGCCCCCGCGTTCCGCAACCGCGGCGCGCGCATCATCGGGCACTCCAACTTCCTCGCGTCGGCCGCCGAGCGCGAGATCGCCTACACGGCCGTCGCCGACCTGGTGCTGCGCACCGGCCCGCGTCCCGCCGCTCCCACGCGCCCGCTCGCCGAGGGCGTGGACGCCCTGGCGCAGGCGGGCGCCGTCGTGCTCGTCCCCTGACCCGCGGCATCCGCACCGCCCCGGCCGGGGCGGCGTTCGCCGCGCCATCCCCATCCACCGATTGCCGAGGAGGCACATCATGTCCGCACCCGCACGTCGCCACGTGCAGCCCGAGGAGGTCACCGACCTCAGCGCCGGGTTCCTGACCCGGGAGATGACCCCCGGGGTCTTCATGATCACGAACGGCAACTACCAGACGATCTTCTTCACCACCGGCGAGGGGGTCGTGCTGCTCGATGCTCCCGAACCGCTCGTCGACCACATCCGCACCGCGATCGCCGACGTCACCGACGAGCCGATCCGCACGCTCATCTACTCGCACGGGCACTCGGATCACATCGGTGGCTCGTACCTGCTCGCCGACGGCGTGGAGATCATCGCCGAGGCCGGCACCGCGCGGTTCCTCGCCGAGAAGGCGGACCCCGCCCGCCCGGCGCCGACCGTCGTGTACGAGGGTGCCCTCTCGCTCACCCGCGGCACCCGCCGCATCGAGCTGTTCCGCGACGGGTTCCACTCCGCCGACGGCGACACGGTGCTGTTCCTCCCCGACGAGAAGGTCATGGTCGCCATCGACCTGCTCGCGCGCGGGTGGGTGCCGCTGCTCGACTTCGACATCACCGAGAACATGTTCGCCTACCTGGGCGCGTTCGACCGGTTCCTCGAGTACGACTTCGAGCACTTCCTGTCGGGGCACACCGCCGATGTCGCGCGCCGGAGTGATGTGGAGCTGACCCGTCGCTACGTGCTCGACGTGTACGCCACCGTCAAGCGCCTGCACGACGAGATCAACACACCCGAACTGCTGGCCGAGCACCGCGACAGCGAGCAGGCCGGCATCAAGTTCATCATCGAGGAGGTCACCCGCCGCGCCGCCGCCGAGCTCGCCGAGCGGTGGGCCGACGGCCCGATGAAGGGCGTCGAGCTGTGGACCGAGAGCCACGCGCGCGCGATGGTGCTCTACGTGCGCTGGACGGACTGAGGTGGCCGACATGAGCGTCACCTTCGACTTCTCCGACAAGGTCGCCGTCGTCACGGGCGGCTCCAGCGGGATCGGCGCCGCCGTCGCCCGCGCACTCGGTCGCGCCGGTGCGGCTGTGGTGATCGGCTCCCGGGATGCGGCGGGCCAGCACGTCGTCGACGACATCGTCGCGGCCGGGGGCCGGGCGACCCACGCGGTCGCCGACGTCTCGGACGACGCCGCGGTCGCCGTTCTCGTGCAGACCGCCGTGGACACCTACGGCGGCCTCGACATCGCGGTCAACAACGCGGGGTCACTCCCGCCGACGGGGACTCTCGCCGAGCAGACCGTGACGGACTGGCAGCACACGCTCGCGGTCGACCTCTCCGGGGTGTTCTTCTCGCTCCGTCACGAGATCCCGGCGCTGCTCGCCCGGGGCGGCGGCTCGATCGTCAACATCGCCTCGGTGGCCGGAGTCATCGCCGACCCGGGGATGTCCCCCTATGCGGCGGCCAAGCACGGCGTCGTCGGCCTGACGCGCGCGGCTGCGCTCGACTACGCCCGCGAGGGTGTGCGGGTGAACGCGGTCGCGCCGGGCCTCGTGCGCACGCCGATGATCGACGGATGGCTCGCGGACCCCGCCATGCGCGAGACCGTGCTGTCGTACTCGCCCCAGGGGCGGGTGTCGGAGCCGGAGGAGATCGCGAACCTCGTGCTCTTCCTCGCCTCCGATGCGTCGCCCTTCATCAACGGCAGCGTGTACACGATCGACGGCGGCCAGACGGCCCACTGATCGCCGGAGGCGAGAGGATGGACGCGTGCAGCTGCGTCAGTTGGAGTACTTCCTCGCGGTCGCCGATGCCGAGAGCATCAGTGCGGCGGCCGAGCGGCTGCACGTCGTCCAGTCCGGCGTCTCGAGCGCGATCCGCTCGTTGGAGCGCGAGCTCGGGTCACCGCTGTTCGATCGCGGCCCGCGCGGGGTGCGGCTGAACGCGGCCGGGCACGCGCTGGTGCCGCTCGCGCGACAGACCCTCGCCGACGCCGCGCAGGCCGCGGCCGCAGTCGACGAGGTGCGGCGCGGGTTGCGCGGCATCGTGACGATCGGCGCCCTGCCGGTTCTCGGACTCATCGACCTCACATCGGCGATCGCCGAGTTCCGCGGTCGCCACCCGCACGTGAGCGTGCGGCTCGTGGTCGCGGGCTCCCACGAGCTGGTGCGCGCGATCGATCACGGCGAGGTCGACTTCGCCCTCCTCTCCCCCGTCGGCGCGACGCCCGACGAGGTGCGGCTCGAGCCGGTCGCCTCGGCATCGTTCGTCGCGTTGTCCCCGCTCGGCGACGCCTCGGGGGCGGATGTCGCCACTCTTCCCGAGCTCGCGGCGTCGCCGTTCATCGACGCCCCGCGCGGGTTCGGCACCCGCGACCTCATCGACGAGGTGTTCGCCCGGGCGGGCCTGCGGCGCGACATCGGCGTGGAGGCACCGGATGCCGCGGCGATCCCCGTGCTCGTCGCGAAGGGCGCGGGGGTCGCGATCGTCCCCGACTTCGTCGCAGGGCTCGGAGACGTGGGCGATGCCCTCGCGGTGCGACCGCTCGACCCGCCCCTGCCCGCGTGGACGCTCTTCCTCGGCACAGCCGTGCACACGACGCCGTCGCGCGCGGCCGCGGCGTTCATGGCGATGCTGCGCGCCGTCTGCCGCGGCGGGTGAGGCGCGGCATCCGCTCTCTCGAGGGACAGGGGACGCGGTCAGGCCGGCCAGGCGTCGGCGAGCGACTGGCGCACCTCGCCGAGCAGCTGCGGCAGGGCCTTCGTCTTCGCGATGATCGGGAAGAAGTTCGCGTCGGTCGCCCAGCGCGGCACGACGTGCTGGTGCAGGTGGGCGGCGACGCCCGCGCCGGCGACCTCGCCCTGGTTCATGCCGATGTTGAAGCCGTGGCAGCGTGCGGTCTCACGCAGCGTGCGCATCGCTGTCTGCGTCAAGCGGGAGATCTCGTCGATCTCCTCTGCGGTGGCCTCGTCGTAGAGACCGACATGGCGGTAGGGGCACACCAGCAGGTGTCCTGAGTTGTACGGGAAGAGGTTCAGCAGCACGTAGGCGTGCACACCCCGGTGCACGATCAGGGCGTCCTCGTCGCTCATCGACGGCGCGGCGCAGAACGGGCAGTCGTGCTTCAGCGGCTCGGGGCCTGCCTGGATGTACGCCATCCGGTGCGGGGTCCACAGGCGCTGGAACTCGTCCGGCACACCGGGCAGATCGGATGCCGCGACCAGCGCGTCATCCGATCCGCCCACGTGCGACGAGGTCATACGAGCTGATCCGCCGTGTCGACGAGGGTGTGCTGCGCGATGGCGCGCAGGACGAGGGCGATCGCATCGTCGACGGGGACGCCGTTGGTCTGCGACCCGTCGCGGAAGCGGAACGAGACCGTGCCCGCGGCGCGGTCCTGCTCCCCCGCGATCAGCTGCAGCGGCACCTTCTGGGTGGTGTGCGTGCGGATCTTCTTCTGCATGCGGTCGTCGGAGTGGTCGACCTCCGCGCGCACGCCCGCCTCACGCAGGCGGCCGACGATCTCGTCGAGGTACGGCGCGTACTCCTCGGCGACCGGGATGCCGACGACCTGCACCGGGGAGAGCCACACCGGGAACGCGCCGGCGTAGTGCTCGAGCAGGATCGCGAAGAACCGCTCGATCGAGCCGAACAGTGCACGGTGGATCATGATGGGGCGGTGACGCTCGCCGTCCGAGCCGGTGTACTCCAGCTCGAAGCGCTCGGGCAGGTTCGGGTCGACCTGCACGGTCGACAGCTGCCAGGTGCGCCCGATCGCGTCACGGGTCTTCAGGTCGATCTTCGGGCCGTAGAACGCCGCCTCGCCGGGCACCTCGGTGAGCTTCAGTCCGCTCGCCAGGGCGACATTGCGCAGTGCGTTCGTGGAGTACTCCCAGAACTCGTCCGACCCGATCCACTTCGACTTCTCGTCGTCGCGCATCGACAGTTCGAGCTCGAAGTCGTCGAGACCGAAGTCCCGCAGCATGGAGATGACGAACTCGAGCACCTTCGTCGCCTCACCCTCGAGCTGCTCGGGGGTCACGAACAGGTGCGAGTCGTCCTGGGTGAAGCCGCGGACGCGCGTGAGGCCGTGGAGGGCGCCCGAGAGTTCGTTGCGGTAGACCGTGCCGTTCTCGGCGAGCCGCATCGGCAGGTCGCGGTAGCTGCGGCCGCGCTCCTTGTAGATGAGGATGTGCATCGGGCAGTTCATCGGCTTCAGGTAGTACTCCTGGCCGGCCTTGGTGATGGTGCCGTCGGCGTCGCGCTCCTCGTCCATCGTGATGGGCGGGAACATGCCGTCCCGGTAGGTCACGAGGTGGTTCGAGGTCAGGAAGAGGTCTTCCTTCGAGATGTGCGGGGTGTACACGTAGGTGTAGCCGGCCGCCACGTGGCGGCGGCGGGCGTGCTGCTCCATCTCGCCGCGGACGATGCCGCCCTTTGGATGCCAGACGCTCAGTCCCGAGCCGATCTCGTCGGGGAACGAGAACAGGTCGAGCTCCTTGCCGAGCTTGCGGTGGTCGCGCTTGGCGGCCTCCTCGAGGCGCTGCTGGTAGGCGCGCAGTTCGTCCTTCGTCGCCCACGCGGTGCCGTAGATGCGCTGCAGCTGCGGGTTCTTCTCACTGCCGCGCCAATAGGCGCCCGCGATGCGCTGCAGATCCCAGCCGTTGCCGATCGTGCGGGTGTTGGGCACGTGAGGTCCGCGGCACAGGTCTTTCCAGACGGTCTCGCCGTCGCGGTTGACGTTGTCGTAGATCGTCAGCTCGCCGGCTCCGACCTCGACCGAGGCGCCCTCGGCGGCCTCCTTCGTGCCGCCCTTGAGGCCGATCAGCTCGAGCTTGAACGGCTCGTCGGCGAGCTCGGCGCGCGCCTCGTCGTCGCTGACGACTCGGCGAACGAAGCGCTGGCCCTCGCGGACGATGCGCTCCATCTCCTTCTTGATGGCCTTGACGTCATCGGGGGTGAACGGCGCGTCCGTGCCGAAGTCGTAGTAGAAGCCGTCGGTGATCGGCGGGCCGATGCCGAGGTTCGTCTGCGGCTTGATGCGCTGCACCGCCTGGGCGAGCACGTGGGCGGTCGAGTGCCGCAGGATCGCCAGGCCGTCGGCGCTGTCGATCGTGACCGGCTCGACCGAGTCCGCGGCGGTCACGACCGTCGCGAGGTCCTTCAGCTCACCGTTGACGCGCAGCGCCACCACGGATCGGTCGGGGAAGAGGGCGAAGCCGTCGGCGGGGTACTCGACAACAGCGGGTAGGGCATCAGACACAGGGAAATCTCCAGAGAATCGCTCGGTTCCAGGCTACTCAGCTTCGGGGCGCACGCGCGCCGCCGCCCGCTCAGGCGCCGAGCGTTCGCGTCGCCGTCGCGCGCACGACGACGGTCGTGAGCGGGCGACGGCGGATGTCCATGCCGCGAGCCTACCGTTCCCAGGTTCGTCGGGGAGCAGGATAGGAGCGTGAAACTCGCGGGCGTCGGTGCCGTGCTCCTCCTGCTGTCGGCGATTGCCGTGGCGATCGGCGTGCTGCCCGCCGCGAACGCCCTCGCCATCGGCGACCGCGTGTGGCCCATCCTGCTGTTCGTCGTGGCGGTGACGGTCGTCGCCGAGCTCGCCGCGGCCGCGGGCGTCTTCGACGCCGCGGGGCACCTGCTCGTGCGCCTCAGCCGCGGCCACACGCTGCGGCTGTGGTTCAGCGTCGTGCTGCTGGCGATCCTCGCGACCTCCTTCCTCTCCCTCGACACCACCGCCGTGCTGCTCACGCCTGTCGTGGTCGCCGTCGCGCGGCGGGCGGGCCTGTCGCCGCTGCCATTCGCGTTCGCGACCGTGTGGCTCGCCAACACGGCGTCACTGGCGCTGCCGGTCTCGAACCTCACCAATCTGCTCGCCGCAGACCGGCTCGCGGGCGGCGACCCGCTGCAGTTCCTCGCGCTCATGTGGGCGCCCGCGCTCATCGCGATCCTCGTCACTGTCGCGGCGCTGCTGCTGTTCCACCGCCGTCAGTTGCGCGGGCGGTTCGAGACGCCGGTCGCCCCCCAAATCGACGATGCCCCCCTGCTCATCGTGAGCGCGGCCGTCGTCGTGGTCATGATGCCGCTCCTCGTGTCCGGCCTCGCACCGTGGATCCCGGCCCTCGGAGCCGCTGTGGTCTTGACGATCGTGTTCGCCGTGCGCTCCCCCGCCGCGCTGCGCCCCTCTCTCCTCCCGTGGCAGCTCGTCCTTTTCGCCGCCGGGCTGTTCCTCGCCGTCGGCGCGCTGGAGGCGCTCGGCGGCGCCGCCGTCATCGGAGCGGTGGCGGGAGCGGGCGACGATCTGCTCGAACTCTGGCGGGTCGCGGCATCCGCCCTTGTCGGCGCGAATCTCATCGACAACCTGCCCGCCTACCTCGCGCTCGAGCAGGTCGCGCACACACCGGCGCGCCTGGGCGCGGTGCTCGTCGGGGTGAACGCCGGCCCGCTGATCACGCCCTGGGCCTCCCTTGCGACGCTGCTCTGGCACGCCCGGCTGCGGTCGCTCGAGGTGCAGATCTCGTGGCGCACCTACATGCTGCGCGGGTGCCTCGTGGCCCCGCTGGTGGTCGCCCTCGCGACCGTGCCGCTCGCGTTCTGACGCCTCAGAGGTGCCTCAGGGCCTCGCGGCGACTGAGCGGACTGAGCGGATGCGCCTCGGCGTATGCGCGCACCCAGTCGGGTGCGACGCGCGCGTGGTCCCGCAGCGCCCAGCCGATCGCCTTGCGCACGAAGAACTCGGTGTCGGCGATGTTGGGGCGGATCGCATCGTCGAGCAGCGTCTCGTCGAGTGCGGTGCCGCGACCGAGCTGCGAGATGATCGCGATGCGTCGCAGCCACATGTCGTCATCGCCGGCCCAGGCGCGCACGAGGCGCGCCGTCTCGCGCGGTCGCACCTCGAGCTGGTCGGCGACACGGTGGGCGAGCTCGTCCACGAGGTCCCACCACTGCCCCTCGCGCACATATCGCTCGATGGTCCCCAGCAGGGAGGGGTCGTCCTGCAGCGGCCTGAGGGCGAGGAGCGCGAGGGCGGCGTAGCGCTCCTCACGCACCTCGGCGCCGCTCCACAGTGCCTCGGCGGCCGCGCCCAGGGTCGCGGCGTCGGTCACACCCTTCGCGCGCTGCCGGGTGAGTCGTCGCACCTCCGGCACCGGCACACCGCGGAACGGCATCGTCGATTTCATGTACGCCTGCTGGGCGGCGGCGCGAGCGGGGTCGGCGCGCGCTCGCAGATCGGCTCGGACGCCCTCGACGATCTGCGCCGACGCGGTCATGACGCGTCGAATGTGAGATCGACCTGGATCTCCCCCGCGAGCTGCTCGAGCGCCGCCGTCGCGTCGTCGGCGACGGCAGCGGATGCCGCGTGCGCGGCGATACTCGCCTCGAACAGCGTCCCTCCGGCCATCGGCGCATCGAACACGCGACTCGTGAACGCGTCGATCGTGAGGCCGCGCACGCTGAGCGCGCGGGTGACGTCGTTCACGATGCCGGGACGATCGTTGCCCAGCACGGTGAAGGTGAGACGCGACCCGGCGGGGTCGGGAGCGTGTGTCGTGAGGTGCACCGACACCCGCAGTGCGGGAAGGTCGGCCAGGGCCGTCGTGAGGGCGTCGACCGCGTCATCGGCCACCTCGACGAGCACGATCCCGGCGAACGCGCCCGCGAGCTCGGCGAGTTCGCTGCGCTGCCAGTTGCCGCCATAGGCGGCGACGGTGTGTGCGAGGGACTGGACGATGCCGGGGCGGTCGTCGCCGACGACGGTGAGCACGAGCTGAGCCATGCGCCGAGCCTAGGCTGCGGACGGTGCGGCTGTCAGGGGCTCCCTGAAGTGTCGTGTCCACACGCGTACGTGGAGGCGGACTCCGCGGTACTCCGAGTCGCGTTCGTCCAGGGCGGTGAACCCCGCAGCGCGGCACACACCGTTCGAAGCGTCGTTCTCGATCGAGGGGAAGGCGACGATGAGCGACCGCGGCGCCGCGATCGTCGGGGCCATCTCGACGAGTGCCCGCAGCGCCGCCCCGGCGTATCCGTTGCCCTGCCACGGCGGGAGCACGTGCCAGCCCGCTTCGTACACCGGCGCGCCGTCGAGGTCGCTCGGCCAGAAGCCGATACCTCCGATCGCGGTGCCCTCCCGCTCGATCGCGAACATCCACGCTTCCCCCGCCGCGGTGAGGCGCAGATACTTCGCGTGTCGCGCCCGGACCTCGTCGTCGGTCTCGGGGCCGCCGAGGTGCACGGTCATCTCGGGGGTGTTCGCGGCGATCAGGACGGGCAGGTGGTCATCGCGCCAGGGGGTGAGGGAGACATCCGTCATGTGACCAGTGTGCGCGGCGGCGCCGACATCCTCCGGAAACGAGAAAACCCCCGGCGAGCCGGGGGTTTCAGGTGGTGCGCGATACTGGGATCGAACCAGTGACCTCTTCCGTGTCAGGGAAGCGCGCTACCGCTGCGCCAATCGCGCCTGTTCAGGCATGTTCACTTGTGAGTGGAGGTGGCGACGGGATTCGAACCCGTGTAAACGGCTTTGCAGGCCGGTGCCTAGCCGCTCGGCCACGCCACCGTGTGGTTTGACCCCACGTGCCGTGATCGTTCGATGGAACGACCCCTGCACTCGAGCGGATGACGAGACTCGAACTCGCGACCCTCACCTTGGCAAGGTGATGCGCTACCAACTGCGCTACATCCGCGTGTTTCCCGGTTGCCCGGGGCACTCGTACGACTTTAGCCGACGAATCGGTCGACGCAAAACCGGCACGCGCGCGGGCGTTTCGCGCTCTCGGTTCGCGGCGGGCCCGCCGCATCCGGTATGCTCGACACTCGGTCCTCCGGGGCCGATCGGGCGATTGGCGCAGTTGGTAGCGCGCTTCCTTCACACGGAAGAGGTCATCAGTTCGAGTCTGGTATCGCCCACCACAGAACCCCCGCTTCGGCGGGGGTTCGTCGTTTGAGTTCTACGCCTCGCACAGGCGCGTGCGCGTCGTCCGGATGGCGATGAGGAGGCACACGGCGACCGCGATCGCCCACAGGGTCCACAGCACCGCCGTCGCCGGCGCACCGAGCACCGGACCCGAGGTGCAGTACGAGCGTCCCGGCACCGACGAGTCGTAGCATGCCCCCTGCGTCAAGCCACTCACCGCCCAGAGCGGCAACGCGACGGCACCAGCGACGGCGGTCCAGATCCACGCCCAGATGACACCGCCCAGCCCACGGCGATCGGACGCCTCGTGCTCCCCCATGCCGCGAGGCTAGCCCGCCGCGCAGCTCCCGGCTAGATGCGCCAGCCGTACCGGCGCTGCAGCTCCGCTGCGACGCGGCGGAACGTGCGCGCGTCGAGCGCCGCGGCTTCGCGGCGCACCGCCGCATCCGGCACCCGGTACAGCTGATCGAGATCGAGCCACGACTCGCGCCGGGAGGCATCCCATGCACCGCTGCCGAGCGAGACGTACTCGCGGTCGCCGGCGTGGGACTTGCTCGTCAGCTTCATCGCCCACGCATGACCGCGTCCGGCGCGGCCGATGACGAGCACCGGCCGGTCCTTCCCCTGACCCGGGTTCTCCTGGAACGGTACCCAGGTCCACACGATCTCTCCCCCGTCGGCCGTGCCGCCGGGAGACGGCGAGTACGCGACGCGGATGCCGCGTGTCGTGTGTATGTCGACTTCTTCGGCGCGAGCGGGGCGTCCGGTGAGGGCGCGCACCAATCCGCGGAGCAGTGTCGAGAAGGCCACATCCTCACGCTAGCGGAGCGGGCCCGCCGGGAACGCCGAAGGGCGCCGCGGCCGAAGCCGCGACGCCCTTCGGGACGATCGGTGAAGGTCACTCCGCGAGTGCGTAGCCCTCTTCACCGTGGACCGTGGTGTCGACACCGGCGATCTCGTCCTCGTTCTTGATGCGGAACCCGATCGTCTTCTCGATCGCGAAACCGATCACGAAGGCGACGACGAAGGAGAACACCAGCACCGTGGCTGCGGCGATCGCCTGCAGGATGAGCTGGTCCCAGCCACCGCCGAGGAACAGGCCCGTGCCCGTGGCGAAGAAGCCGAGGTACAGCGTTCCGATGATGCCGCCGACGAGGTGGACACCCACGACGTCGAGCGAGTCGTCGAAGCCGAGCTTCCACTTCAGCTCGATCGCAATGGCGCACACGCCACCGGCGATGAGGCCGAGCAGGAGCGCCCAGCCCGGGTCGAGGTTCGCGCACGAGGGGGTGATCGCGACGAGACCGGCGACGGCACCCGAGGCGGCGCCGACCGAGGTGGCCTTGCCGTCCTTGAGCTTCTCGACGATGATCCAGCCGAGCACGGCCGCAGCCGTGGCGCCGAGCGTGTTGATCACGATCAGACCGGTCGGCGAGCCGACGGCACCGATACCCGCGAGGATCGCGCCGTTCGCCGACGAGGTGCCCTCGGGCGAGACGAAGAAGGCCGAGGCGCCGGCGTTGAAGCCGAACCAGCCGAACCACAGGATGGCGGCACCGAGCAGCACGAGCGGCACGTTGTGGGGCTTGGTGATGCCCTTCTTGAAGCCGACGCGCTTTCCGAGCACGAGTGCGAGCGCGAGCGCCGCGGCACCGGCGTTGATGTGCACCGCAGTACCACCGGCGTAGTCGATGACCTCAACGCCAGCGTCCTTGCCGAACAGCGTCGTGCCGAGGTTGAAGATCCAGCCGTTGGTGTTCCAGACCCAGCCGGCGACCGCGAAGTAGTCGATCGTCGCGAACAGGAACGCGAAGATCATCCACGAGCCGAACTTGGCGCGGTCGGCGATGGCGCCGGAGACGAGCGCGACCGTGATGATCGCGAACGTCGCGCCGTACGAGACGGCGGTCAGGTTGACCGATGCGGTCTCCGGGGTGTTGGCCATGGTGGTCAGGCCGAAGTCGCTGAAGGGGTTGCCGAGTACGCCAGGCCACCAGTCGGCGGTCTGCATGTTGAATCCGTAGAGGATCCAGAGCACGGCGATGAGGCCCATTGCTCCGAAGCTCATCATCATCATGCTGACGACGCTCTTGGCCTTGACGAGTCCTCCGTAGAAGAACGCAACGCCCGGCGTCATGAACAGCACTAGCGCCGTTGCGGCGATGTACCAGGCGAGACTTCCGTTGTCCATGAAATCCTCACTCATGTGTCGTGTTACAGGACCCTCGGCAGAACGCGCGGGAGAGCGTAGCGTCGGGTGCCGCCAGTCTCGCGAGAGCGGATTTCGCCCGGTATGCGCCTCGTGTTTCCGGCAGGTAACAGTGCACAGGCCCGCGTTAACATCACGTTTCGGGAGTCGCAGAGATCTCGAGGCATGACCGTGAGGTTCCCGTGCAGCTGCGCGGGAGCGACCGGGAGTCGTCAGGAATGCGTCAAGGCGTTCAGGCGAGAGATGGCGCGCAGGTACTTCTTGCGGTATCCCCCGCCGAGCATGTCCTCGCCGAAGACCCGATCGAGGGCGACTCCGGTCGCACGGATGGGGACCTGCGCATCGTAGGCGCGATCGACGAATGCGACCAGTCGCAGGGCTGCGGACTGGTCCTCCAGCGTGACGACGTCGCGCAAGCCGATGGTGGCGAGACCATCGATGAGGCGGATGTAGCGCGACGGGTGCACCCGGGCCAGGTGCGCGACGAGGTCCCCGAACGCGTCATCCGAGACGAGACCGGATGCCGCGGCATCCGCGATCGCCACCGTGTATGCCTCGTCGTCGAGCACGACCGCGTGGCCGTCGAGGGCGCGCTGGCGGAAGTCGACGCCGTCGATGCGCAGCGTCTCGAAGCTGGCAGACATCGCATTGATCTCGCGCAGGAAGTCCTGGGCGGCGAATCGGCCCTCGCCGAGCGCGTTCGGAGGCGTGTTGGATGTCGCGGCCAGCCTGGTTCCACCGGGAACCAGCTCGCCGAGGAGACGGGTCATCACCATCGTGTCGCCCGGGTCGTCGAGCTCGAACTCGTCGATGCACAGCAGGTCAGCGCCGCGGAAGAGCTCGACGGCCTTTTGATAGCCGAGTGCGCCGACGAGCGCCGTGTACTCGATGAACGAGCCGAAGTACTTACGGCGGGCGGGCATCGCATGGTAGATGGACGCGAGGAGGTGGGTCTTGCCCACGCCGAACCCGCCGTCGAGATACACCCCGGGTTTTGTGGGCTCGATCTTCGGCGCCTTCGAGAAGAGCCCCCGACGCACCGGTGCGGCCGCTCCGCCGCCGGAGAAGGCGATGAGCTTCTCCTTTGCCGCCTGCTGCGACGGATAGGCGTCATCGGCGCGATACGTCTCGAAGGTCGCTCCGTCGAACTGGGGCGGGGGGACGAGGGCGGCGACCATGTCCGCGCCGCTCACGTCAGGGGTGCGGTCGGTGAGGTGGATGACGCCCGTGGTCACGGCGGCTGCCATTCGTGCCCCTGTCATTTTTCGACGCAACAGATCCGCCCCCGCTGCACCGACGTAGGTTGGCGGGGACGCGAACAACCCTAACGCCGTCACCCACCCGTCATTTCCGAGGAGCAGCGATGTCCGTCGCACCCGACACCGACAGCCAGAAGTTCGCCGAGTATGCGCACAGCGACCGGCTGGTGAGCACCGCGTGGCTCGCCGAGCACCTCACCGACCCGGGCCTGGTGGTCGTCGAGTCCGACGAGGACGTCCTCCTCTACGAGACCGGCCATATTCCCGGCGCCGTCAAGGTCGACTGGCACACCGAGCTCAATGACCCGGTCGTGCGTGACTACGTCGACGGCGCGGGCTTCGCCGAGCTGCTCAGCCGCAAGGGCATCTCGCGCGACGACACCATCGTCATCTACGGCGACAAGAACAACTGGTGGGCCGCCTACGCGCTGTGGGTGTTCTCGCTGTTCGGCCACGAGGACGTGCGCCTGCTCGACGGTGGCCGTGATCGCTGGATCGCCGAGGGCCGTGACATCACAACCGCGCCCGCCGAGCGCGCCGCGACGTCGTATCCCGTCATCGAGCGCGACGACTCCGTGCTGCGCGCGTACAAGGAGGACGTCCTCGTCCACCTCGGCAAGCCGCTCATCGACGTGCGGTCGCCGGAGGAGTACTCGGGCGAGCGCACGTCCGCCCCCGCCTACCCCGAAGAGGGCGCCCTGCGCGCCGGCCACATCCCCAGCGCGGCGAGTGTTCCGTGGGCCAAGGCCGTGGCCGCGGACGGCACCTTCAAGTCGCGCGCCGAGCTCGACGCCATCTACCGTGACGAGGCGGGACTCGGCGACGCCGATGAGGTCATCGCCTACTGCCGCATCGGTGAACGCTCGAGCCACACCTGGTTCGTGCTGAAGCACCTGCTCGGCATCGAGAACGTGCGCAACTACGACGGCTCCTGGACCGAGTGGGGCAGCGCCGTGCGGGTTCCCATCGTCACGGGTGCCGAGCCGGGCGCGGTCCCCCCGCGCGCCTGACGTTCTTCCTGCGTGCGAGGATGGGGGCGATGTCGGACTCTGACGCGCTGCCGCCCTCGCTCGCCGAGGCGCGCGACGCCTTCCTCGAGCTCTCGGACCCCGAGCGCCTCCAGTTGCTCCTCGAGTACTCCGAGGAGCTCCCCGAGGTGCCTCCGGCCCTGCAGGGCCATCCCGAGATGTGCGAGCGTGTGGCGGAGTGCCAGTCCCCGGTCTACATCTTGATCGAGGTGGCCGACGGCATCGTGACGATGCACGCGATGGCGCCCGCCGAGGCGCCGACGACCCGCGGCTTCGCCAGCATCCTCGTGCAGGGGATCTCCGGTCTGACCGTCGCCGAGGTGCTCGCGATCCCCGATGACTACCCGCAGACCATCGGGCTCACGCGCGCGGTCTCGCCGCTGCGCATCGCCGGAATGTCGGGGATGCTCCGGCGCGCCAAGCGCCAGGTGCACGAGAAGTCGGGTGCACTGGCGGGATGACCCTGCTCGAGCTCGAGCCGCGTACGCTCCGCGCGTTCGACATCCTCGCCCCCGGCACGCGTGAGGCACTGCGTCATATCTACGCGCCCACGGCCGACCGCTTCGTGCGGCTCAACATGATCACGAGCCTCACAGGAGCGGCCGCCGGCGACGACGGCACGAGCGAGTCGCTCACGAACCGGGTCGACCGTCTCATTCTCGGCATCATCCGCGAGCTCGCCGACGTCGTCGTCGTCGGCGCGCAGAGCGTACGGGCAGAGGGGTACATCGTGCCCCGCCGTGCGCGGCTGGCGATCGTCACGTCCAGCGGAGACCTCACCGGCCACCGCCTCGCTCTGGCCGAGGGTGCCGCGAGCGATCAGGTGATCGTGATCTGCCCCGCCGATCGCGCCGATGCGATCCGCTCGCATCCAGATGCCGCGGGCATCACTGTGCTGCCGGTGCCCGGAACCGCACCGCTGTCCCCGCGGGACATCCTCACGGTCCTGGCGGAGGAGGGCCATCGCCGCGTTGTCTGCGAGGGTGGACCGTCGCTCGCGAGCCAGTTCGCGGCGGCCGGAGTGATCGACGAGTACTGCCTCACGGTCGCGCCCGTGCTCGAACCCGTCAGTTCGCCCTTCCTCCGGCTGGCGCGCGATCAGCGCGTGGCCACGCGGGTCGTCGGCCACCTGGTCGACGAGACGGGGTTCACGTATCTGCGCCTGCGTCCCGCGGGATGAGCGCGTGCGCGTCGAGCCACGATTCGATCGCCCGGCTCCAGCGCTCCTGGTCGTAGTTCCAGAGCTTCGTGTGGCGGGCGACGGCGAAGACCTGCAGCTCGACCAGGTCGGGACGGGCCTCGGCGAGCTGGTGCGACGCCTCCGAGGGAACGAACCCGTCGTCGTCGCTGTGAAGGATCAGAATCGGATGCCGCAGCTCCTCCGCCCGTGCCACGACGTCGAGGCGGTCGAACGGGATCGGCGCTCCACTGCGAGTCAGGGCGGCACCCCACTCCGACTGCAGCGCGGTGAGCGCGAGCTCGGTGACCGGCTCGGGCAGCCCCATCTCCCGGCCCTGATACCGCAGCACGACCCTCCAGTCGACCACCGGTGACTCCAGGATCACGCCTACGATGCGATCACGGTGCGCCGAACTGAGCTCGAGCTGCAGAGCGATCGCGCCGCCCATCGACCACCCCATGAGGATGATGCGCTCCGCCCCGTGGCGGCGGGCGTAGCCGACCGCGGCGTCGACGTCGCGCCACTCCGTCGCGCCGAGCATGTACGTGCCCGTGCGGCTACGCGGTGCCTCGCCGTCGTTGCGATACGACGTCACCATCGTCGTGATGCCCAGGCTGTGGAGCAGTGGGACCGCGCGCAGGCACTCCGCCCGCGCGGCACCGCGGCCATGGATCTGGATGCACCAGACGTCGCTGCCGCCGTCGGCGGGGAAGATCCACGCCGGGCACGGCCCCACGGCGGAGCCGATGAGTGTCGACCGGTAGGGCAGATGCAACTGCTCGGGACGGTCGTAATACCACCCGCTGAACGCGGCGGGGTCGGCGAGCTGTGTGCCCGTCGGCACCTCGGTGAGAAGCTTGCGCTTGACCGTGCCGGCATCCGCCTGCAGGACCGAGCCGAGCTTGAGGTACTCCTCGGCGCCCGTCGTGAACAGACCGTATCGTCCGGGCAGTTCCGTGTCGGGCGTGCGTGTCAAGGTGATCGTCTGGGCGGCCGGGTCGAGCGCGACGATGGTCGTGTCGGGGCGCCGGCGCGAGGGAGTCACCACGAGTCGCGCGATGCGTCCGGCCACTCCGGCGATCGCCGCGAGCGAGAGTCCGAGCAGCACGCCGAGCGCGACGATGAGGGTGCGCAGACCGAGAGAGACCGCGGGTGAGGCGCCGCGCGACGCGGCGCGCCTTGAGCTTGCCATTGAGGCTTCATTCTAGTCTGTCGTCGTGGTCGACCAGGCTCCCGCGGCATCCGCGTCGTTCGCCGCCGCGCTTGCCCAGCTGCATGCCGCGGACCTTCGCGACGACCTCGTGACCCGCGAGCTGCCCGCCCCGACGGGACTCGCCCCCGAGGCGTTCGCCCTCGCAGGCGACATCCGTCCCGAGCCCGGTGCGCTCGACTCCGTCTACGGCACGGGTCGGTTCGTGCTGCTGCACGACCGGGAGGAGCCCGACGCGTGGGGCGGTGCGTGGCGCATCGTCTGCTATGCGCAGGCGCCGCTCGAGGTCGACATCGGCGTCGATCCGATGGTCGCCGAGGTGGCCTGGGCGTGGCTGCTCGACGCGCTCGACGAGAACGGCGCGGCCTATCACTCCCCCTCCGGCACGGTCACCAAGACCGTCTCGCAGGGCTTCGGCTCGTTGGCCGCCGAAGGCTCCGGCTCGCAGCTGGAGCTTCGCGCGTCGTGGACGCCCGACGGCCCGTTCGACGCGCACGTGCGTGCCTGGGCCGAGGTCGTCTGCATGCTCGCCGGTCTCCCGCCGGGCTCTGAACAGGCCCCCGTGCTGAATCCCCGAGGACGTGCCCGTGCCTGACTACGACGTGATCTCGACGACCGAGGGACTGGATGCCGCGGCCGCCGTGCTCGCGGCGGGAACCGGTCCGATCGCTGTGGACGTCGAGCGGGCCTCCGGGTTCCGCTACAGCCAGCGCGCCTACCTCGTGCAGGTCTTCCGACGGGATGCCGGTGTCTTCCTGTTCGACCCGCCGGCATTGCCCGATGCCTCCGTGCTGCAGGCGGCTCTGAATGACGAGTGGGTGCTGCACGCGGCGAGCCAGGACCTCCCGTCGCTGCGCGAGTGGGGCCTCGTGCCGCAGCGCATCTTCGACACCGAGCTCGCGGCCCGGCTCCTCGGTCACGAACGTGTGGGGCTCGGTGCGATCGTCGAGGAGACCCTCGGGATCACGCTCGCGAAGGCGCATTCGGCCGATGACTGGTCGACGCGTCCGCTGCCGCAGTCGTGGCTGGAGTATGCGGCGCTTGATGTGCTGCATCTCGTTGACGTGCGCGACATCCTCGTCGACGAGCTCGCTGCGCAGGGGAAGACCGAGCTCGCGGCCGAGGAGTTCGACGCGGTGCTGCACCGTGAGCCGAAGCCCGTCCGCGCAGACCCGTGGCGCCGACTGAGCGGACTCCACACTCTGCGCGGGCGCCGCAACCTCGCGATCGCCCGCGCCCTGTGGACCGCGCGTGAGGAATACGCGCAGCAGCAGGATGTCTCCCCCGGCCGGCTCGTGCCTGATCGCTCACTCGTCGCGGCCATTCAGGCGAACCCCGCGACCAAACGCGCCCTCGCCGAGGTGAAGGAGTTCACCGGCCGGGCCAGCCGCACCCAGCTCGACCGCTGGTGGGATGCGATCGAGCGGGGTCGCGCGGACACCGACCTTCCCCCCGACCGCATTCCGGGCGACACGCTGCCGCCGCCGCGCGCGTGGGCCGACCGCGCCCCCGAGGCGGACGCGCGGCTGAAGGCGGCGCGCCCGGTCATCGAGGAGCGTGCGTCGAGTCTCGGCATGCCGACGGAGAACCTGCTGACGCCCGAGCTGCTGCGCCGCCTGGCGTGGGAGCCGCCGGTTCCCGCCGACGCGGACCACATCGCGGCCGCCCTCGCGGCGGGCGGGGCACGCCGCTGGCAGATTGCGCAAACCGCACAGCTGATCGCCGAAGCCTTTGTCGTTTCCGCGCAAAACCCGGCGGAGCCCGCCGAACCGGCATCGTAGGTTCGAACCAACCGATTTCGTGAGACGCAGTTCCACCTTAGGCTGGACTCGATCCCAGACTTTGGAGGCAGAGTGGCCGAGAATTCGGACGTCTATTTCATCGACGGCATGCGCACCCCGTTCGGGCGCGCGGGTGAAAAAGGGCAGTACTGGAACACCCGGGCAGACGACCTCGTCGTCAAGACGATCATCGGCGTGATGGGGCGCAACCCCGACGTCCCCGCCGACCGGATCGACGACGTCGCCATCGCCGCGACATCGCAGACGGGTGACCAGGGCCTCACCCTCGGGCGCTCCGCCGCGATCCTCGCTGGTCTCCCCCAGAGCGTGCCCGGATTCGCGATCGACCGCATGTGCGCGGGCGCGATGACGAGCGTGACCACCATGGCCGGCTCGATCGGCTTCGGCATGTACGACCTCGCCCTCGCGGGCGGCGTCGAGCACATGGGCCGTCACCCCATCGGAGCGAACTCCGACCCCAACCCGCGATTCGTCGCCGAGCGGCTGGTCGACCCGGGCGCCCTCAACATGGGTGTGACCGCCGAGCGCATCTTCGACCGCTTCCCGCACCTCACCAAGGAGCGCAGCGACCGCTACGGCATGCTCAGCCAGCACAAGGCGCAGGCCGCCTACGACGCCGGCAAGATCCAGCCCGACCTCGTCTCCGTCGCCACGAAGGACGCCGAGGGCGCCTGGGGCATCGCGACCGAGGACGAGGGTCGTCGCCCGCAGACGACGATGGCCGACCTCGCCGGTCTGAAGACGCCCTTCCGTCCGCACGGACGAGTGACCGCCGGCACCTCGTCCCCGCTCACCGACGGCGCGACGATGAGTCTCCTCGCGGGAGGCCACGCCGTGCGCGAGCTGGGCCTGCGCCCGAAGATGAAGCTCGTCTCGTTCGCGTTCGCCGGCGTGCAGCCGGAGATCATGGGCATCGGGCCCATCCCGTCGACCGAGAAGGCGCTCGCGAAGGCGGGTCTGTCGATCACCGACATCGGACTGTTCGAGCTCAACGAGGCGTTCGCGATCCAGGTGATCTCGCTCCTCGACCACTTCGGCATCGCCGACGACGACCCGCGCGTGAACCAGTGGGGCGGGGCGATCGCGCTCGGACACCCCCTCGCGGCATCCGGTGTGCGTCTGATGATCCAGCTCGCCGCGCAGTTCGCGGAGCGCCCCGACGTGCGCTACGGCCTCACCGCCATGTGCGTCGGCCTCGGCCAGGGCGGATCGGTCATCTGGGAGAACCCGTACTACGACGGCAAGAAGAAGTGAGCACCGCGATGACCCGCTACGACCAGATCGACTTCTCCGCGCTCGAGAACCTCGTCCCCGACGAGGTCGTCACCCGCTCCCTCGTGCGCGACGTGCGGCTTTCCTCCGGGAAGGTGCTCGCCCTCGTCACGCTCGACAACGGACGCGACCACACCCGGCCCAACACGTTCGGGCCGAAGACCATCCTCGAGCTCACCCGCACGCTCGACGCACTCGCACAGCGTGCGAAGTCGGGTGAGATCCAGGCCGTGGGAGTCACCGGCAAGCAGTACATCCTCGCCGCCGGCGCCGACCTGAGCGACGTCGCCAAGGTGCCGTCGAAGGAGATCGCGAAGCTCATCGCCCAGGGCGGTCACTTCGCCTTCTCGAAGCTCGGTGACCTCGGCGTGCCCTCGTTCGCGTTCGTGAACGGCCTCGCGCTCGGCGGCGGACTCGAGATCGCGCTGCAGTCGACGTATCGCACGGTGGATGCCTCGGCCGCGGCGATCGCGCTGCCCGAGGTGTTCCTGGGGCTCATCCCCGGCTGGGGCGGCGCGTACCTGCTGCCGAACCTCATCGGCATCGAGAACGCTCTCGAGGTCGTGATCTCCAACCCGCTCAAGCAGAACCGGATGCTCAAGCCCCAGCAGGCGTTCGAGCTCGGCATCGTCGACACGATCTTCGAGCCCGCCAACTTCCTCGAGGAGTCGCTGGCGTGGGCCGACGGTGTGCTGTCGGGAGCGATCAAAGTCGAGCGCAAGAACGAGCCCGGCAAGATCGAACGCCTCACCAAGTGGCCGATCGCGATCAAGATCGCCCGCGGGATGCTCGAGAGCCGCATCGGCACGGTCCCCCGCGCGCCCTACCTCGCACTCGAGCTCCTCGACAAGGCCAAGAGCGGCACCAAGTGGGAGGGCTTCGAGCGCGAGGACGAGGCGCTCTCCGAGCTGATCGTAGGCGATCAGTTCGCGGCATCCATGTATGCCTTCGACCTCGTGCAGAAGCGCGCGAAGCGACCCGTCGGCGCCCCCGACAAGGCCCTCGCGAAGAAGGTCTCGAAGGTCGGCGTCATCGGCGCCGGGCTCATGGCCAGCCAGTTCGCACTGCTGTTCCTGCGCAAGCTCCGGGTGCCGGTGGTCATCACCGACATCGACCAGGCACGCGTCGACAAGGGCCTTGCCTACATCCGTGACGAGATCGGAAAGCTCGAGGCGAAGGGCCGGCTCGACGCCGACACGGCCAACCAGCTGCGCGCGCTCGTGCACGGGACGACCGACAAGAGCGAATACGCCGACTGCGACTTCGTCATCGAGGCGGTGTTCGAGGAGGTGGGCGTCAAGCAGCAGGTCTTCGCCGACATCGAGCAGCACATCGCGGAAGACGCGATCCTCGCCACGAACACATCGTCGCTCTCGGTCCAGGAGATCGGCGCAAAGCTCGCCCACCCCGAACGCCTCGTCGGCTTCCACTTCTTCAACCCCGTGGCACTCATGCCGCTGCTGGAGATCGTGAAGACCCCGCACACGAACGAGCAGAGCCTGTCCACCGCGTTCGTCGTCGCGAAGGCGATCGGCAAGAACGCGATCCTCAGCAAGGATGCCCCGGGCTTCATCGTCAACCGGCTGCTCGCCAAGCTCCTCGGCGAGGCCGCCCGCGCGATCTACGAAGGAACGCCGCTGACGACGGTCGACAGGGCCTATGCGCCGCTCGGGCTGCCGATGACGCCGTTCCAGCTGATCGACCTCGTCGGCTGGAAGGTCGCCGCTCACGTGCAGGACACGATGGCGGGGGCCTTCCCCGACCGGTTCTTCGCGTCGGAGAACTTCCACGAGCTCGCGAACCTCGACCAGGTCGTCGAGAAGGACAAGAACGGTCGGGTCACCGGCTGGACCAAGCCCGCGCAGAAGCTCGTCGACCAGGTCGCGGGGAAGACGCCGGCGAGCGAGGCGGAGATCCTCCGTCGCGTCGAGGACGGCCTCGCGACCGAGATCAAGATCATGCTCGACGAGGGCGTGGTGCCAGAAGTGCAGGACATCGACCTCGCGCTCATCTTCGGCGCCGGGTGGCCGTTCATCGACGGCGGCGCCTCGCCGTACCTCGACCGCTCGGGCGCTGCCGAGCGCGCGTTCGGCGACACGTTCCATCACCCGCCCATCCGCGGGATCGGCGCGTAGGGATCGCACGAAGGAGGGGCCCGTCCGCACGGACGGGCCCCTCCTTCGTGCGATCGGCCGTCGCGTACGGCTCAGTCGTCCGCGCGGCGGCCGGCGTCCTCGGGGGCGGCATCGGCGGCGGTCCACTCCCCCGCGTCCTCCGAGGCGCGAGCCTTCGGCACCCGTGTGCCGAGCACCTGCGCGACGACGTCGTGGGCGATCTTCGGGGCGACGAGACCGGCGTCCTCGAGGATCTGCTCGCGGCTCGCGTGCGGGATGAACTCGTCCGGAACGCCGAGTTCATCGACGGCCGTGTCGATGCCGGCCTCCCGCAGCACCTGACGGATGCGGGTGCCCACGCCGCCGACACGGATGCCGTCCTCGATCGTGATGACGATGCGGTGCTGCGCGGCGAGCTCGACGACCGACGGCGCAACCGGCACCGCCCAGCGCGGGTCGATGACGGTCGCGCCGATGCCCTGCGAGTGCAGGCGGTGGGCCACGTCGACGGCCACCTGCGCCATCGGCCCGATGCCGACGATGAGCACGTCCTGCTGGTCGTTGCGCGCGAGCACGTCGGTGCCGTCGGACAGCCGATCGATCGCGGGAAGCTCGTCCCCCACGTTGCCACGGGGGAACCGCACGACCGTCGGTGCATCCTCGACGGCCACAGCCTCGTGCAGCAGCTCGCGCAGGCGGGCCGCATCGCGTGGCGCCGCAATGCGGATTCCCGGCACGATCTGCAGCATCGCGAGATCCCAGATGCCGTGATGGCTGGGGCCGTCGGGTCCGGTGACGCCGGCCCGATCGAGCACGAAGGTCACGCCCGCACGGTGGAGGGCGACATCCATCATCACCTGGTCGAAGGCGCGGTTCATGAACGTCGCGTAGATGGCCACGACGGGGTGCAGGCCGCCATAGGCGAGGCCGGCCGCCGACGCGACCGCGTGCTGCTCGGCGATGCCCACGTCGTACACCCGGCCGGGGAACCGGTCGGCGAAGGGCTTCAGGCCCGTGGGCCGCAGCATCGCGGCCGTGACCGCGATCACGTCGGGACGCTGCTCCCCGACCGTCACCAGTTCGTCGGCGAACACGCTCGTCCAGGCCGTTCCCCCGCCCGAGCCGAGCGTCTCCCCCGTCGCGGGGTCGATCTTGCCGACCGCGTGGAACTGATCCGCCTCGTCCTCAAGCGCCGGAGCGTATCCGCGGCCCTTCTCGGTGATCACATGGACGATCACGGGCGCCTGGTAGCGCTTCGCGAGTTCGAGCGTCTCGAGGAGGGTCGGGATGTCGTGGCCGTCGATCGGCCCGAAGTACTTGATGTCGAGGTTCGAGTACAGCGATTCGTTGTTCACGAAACGGGAGAGGAAGCCGTGCGTTCCGCCCCGCACACCGCGGTAGACGGCTCTCGCCCACGGGCCGAGGGCCCGGAACAGCGAGTCCGACGACGTACGCAGCGTGCGATAGGCGCCCGCCGCCCGCACGCGGTTCAGGTATCGGGCCATGCCGCCGATCGTCGGAGCGTAGGAGCGACCGTTGTCGTTGACGATGATGACGAGGTTGCGATCGTTGTCGTCGGAGATGTTGTTGAGCGCCTCCCACGTCATCCCGCCGGTCAGCGAGCCGTCGCCGACGACGGCGACCACATGATGATCGCGTCGACCGGTGCGGCTGAGCGCACGCGAGATGCCGTCCGCCCAGCTGAGCGAGGACGACGCGTGGGACGACTCGACGACGTCGTGGGGGCTCTCGGAGCGCTGCGGGTAGCCGGCGAGGCCGTCGCGCGAGCGGAGACCGGAGAAGTCCTGACGACCCGTCAGGATCTTGTGCACATAGGACTGGTGCCCGGTGTCGAAGATGAACGGGTCATCGGGCGAGCAGAACACCCGGTGCATGGCGATCGTCAGCTCCACCACGCCGAGGTTCGGGCCGAGGTGACCGCCCGTGCGGGCGACGTTCTCGATGAGGAACGTGCGGATCTCCGATGCGAGTTCCGTGAGCTGTTCGGGCGAGAGTCGATCGAGGTCGCGGGGACCGGTGATCGTCGGAAGGAGTGCCATTCCGTCCTCTCGTTCGGGCGACGCGGACAGCGCCGATCGGTTCAGTGTATCCGCGTGCACAGGCCCGACAGGGGGCTTGACGCGCACCGGCGGAAACGCCGTCGGGGCCCCGGATCGCTCCGAGGCCCCGACGGCGTGAGCGCTCAGACGAGCGAGCGCAGAACGTACTGCAGGATGCCGCCGTTGCGGTAGTAGTCGGCCTCACCGGGGGTGTCGATGCGCACGACCGCGTCGAACTCCACGGTCTGCTTGCCGTCGGCCGAGAACTCGCTCGGCTCGGCGACGACGCGCACCGTCTTCGGAGTGACGCCCTCGTTGAGCTGCTCGAGGCCCGTGATCGAGATGATCTCGGTGCCGTCGAGGCCGAGGGACTTCCAGCTCTCGCCGGCCGGGAACTGCAGCGGGACGACGCCCATGCCGATCAGGTTCGAACGGTGGATGCGCTCGAAGCTCTCGGTGATGACCGCCTTCACACCGAGCAGGCGCGTGCCCTTGGCGGCCCAGTCGCGGGACGAGCCCGAACCGTACTCCTTGCCGCCGAACACGACGAGCGGGGTGCCCTGCTCCTGGTAGTTCTGCGACGCGTCGTAGATGTAGGACTGCGGTCCGTCGACCTGGGTGAAGTCGCGGGTGTAGCCGCCCTCGACGACCGCGCCGTCGTTGACAGCCGCGGTGAGCTCGTTCTTCAGACGGATGTTCGCGAAGGTGCCGCGGATCATGACCTCGTGGTTCCCGCGGCGCGAGCCGTAGGAGTTGAAGTCCTTCTGCGCGACACCGTGCTCGGTCAGGTACTGTGCGGCGGGCGTGCCCGCCTTGATGTTGCCGGCCGGGCTGATGTGGTCGGTCGTGACGGAGTCGCCGAGGGTCGCCATGACGCGTGCGCCGGTGATGTCGGAGACGGGGGTGAGGTCCATGGTCATGCCGTCGAAGTACGGCGCCTTGCGCACGTAGGTCGAGTCGGCATCCCACTCGAAGACCGGACCGCTCGGGGTCGGCAGGCTCTTCCAGCGCTCGTCGCCGTCGAAGACGGTGGCGTACTGGTTGATGAACTGGTCGCGGGAGATCGACGAGTCGATGATCGACTGCACGTCGGCGGTGTCGGGCCAGATGTCCTTCAGGAAGACGTCGTTGCCGTCGGTGTCGGTGCCGAGCGCGTCGGTCTCGAAGTCGAAGTTCATCGTGCCCGCGAGCGAGTAGGCGACGACCAGCGGCGGCGAGGCGAGGTAGTTCATCTTCACGTCGGGGCTGATGCGGCCCTCGAAGTTGCGGTTGCCCGAGAGCACCGCGGTCACGGCGAGGTCGTTCTCGTTGATGGCCGCCGAGACCTCCTCGATGAGGGGGCCGGAGTTGCCGATGCAGATCGTGCAGCCGTAGCCGACCGTGTAGAAGCCGAGGCCCTCGAGGTCCTTGTCGAGGCCGGACTTCTCGTAGTAGTCGGTGACGACCTTCGAGCCCGGGCCGAGCGTCGTCTTCACCCACGGCTTGCGCTTCAGGCCCTTGGCGAGGGCGTTGCGCGCCAGGAGGCCCGCCGCGACCATGACCGAGGGGTTCGAGGTGTTTGTGCACGAGGTGATCGCCGCGAGGGTGACCGCGCCGTTGTCGAGGATGTACGACGCGCCGTGGGGCGGCGTCACCTTGACGGGCTTGGATGCCGCGGCCGGCCCGCCGCTCGAGATGAGCACCTCGCCGGTGTGGGTGTGCTCGTCGCCGGGCACGACGCCCGCATCGGAGGCGGGGAACGATCCGGCCGACTCGAGGTCGACGATCGAGTCGCTCGTGGCGGGGGTCGCGTAGTTGAGGATGTCCTTCTCGAACTGCGACTTGGCCTCGGCGAGCAGGATGCGGTCCTGCGGGCGCTTCGGTCCGGCGATCGAGGGCACGACCGTGGCGAGGTCGAGCTCGAGGTACTCGCTGTACTGGGGCTCGTTCGCGGCGTCGTGCCAGAGCGACTGGGTCTTCGCGTACTGCTCGACCAGCGCGACCGCCTGCTCGCTGCGGCCGGTGAGGCGCAGGTAGTCGAGGGTGACGTCGTCGATCGGGAAGATCGCGGCGGTCGAGCCGAACTCTGGGCTCATGTTGCCGATGGTGGCGCGGTTGGCGAGCGGCACAGAGGCGACGCCGGCTCCGTAGAACTCGACGAACTTGCCGACGACGCCGTGCTTGCGCAGCAGATCGGTGATCGTGAGCACCACGTCGGTCGCGGTGACGCCGGCGGGGATCTCGCCGGTCAGCTTGAAGCCGACGACGCGCGGGATGAGCATCGAGACGGGCTGGCCGAGCATGGCGGCCTCGGCCTCGATGCCGCCGACGCCCCAGCCGAGCACGCCGAGGCCGTTGACCATCGTCGTGTGCGAGTCGGTGCCGACGCAGGTGTCGGGGTAAGCGCGCAGCGCGCCGCCGACGGTGCGGTCGTAGACGACCTTGGCGAGGTGCTCGATGTTCACCTGGTGCACGATGCCGGTTCCCGGGGGCACGACCTTGAAGTCGTCGAACGCGGTCTGACCCCAGCGGAGGAACTGGTAGCGCTCCCCGTTGCGCTCGTACTCGATCTCGACGTTGCGCTCGAGGGCGTTCTCGCTGCCGAACAGGTCGGCGATGACCGAGTGGTCGATGACCATCTCGGCGGGCGAGAGCGGGTTGATGCGCTTGGGGTCGCCGCCGAGGGCGGTCACGGCCTCGCGCATGGTGGCGAGGTCGACGATGCAGGGCACGCCCGTGAAGTCCTGCATGACCACGCGGGCGGGAGTGAACTGGATCTCGGTGTCGGGCTCGGCTTGCGGGTCCCAGGAGCCGAGCGCCTCGATCTGCTCCTTGGTGACGTTCGCGCCGTCTTCCGTGCGGAGCAGGTTCTCCAGCAGCACCTTGAGACTGAACGGGAGCTTGTCGTAGCCCGCGACCGCGTCGATGCGGAAGATCTCGTAGTCGGTGCTGCCGACCGTCAGGGTGCTCTTGGCACCGAAGCTGTCAACCGTGGACACGATCGTCTCCTTCGTCGGCATTCGGGCGGCAGTGAGCGCCGCCGTTCCCATCTTCCCGCCCGGTTCCGGGGGTGGCTAGCAAGGCTTGCCTAACTCAGGTGGAAGACGGAATTTATCTTGATATCAAGATAAAAGTATCACTCCTGACCTGATTCGGCATCGGATGCCGCGGCGCGCCGCGCGGTCGGATAGAGGGCGCGTGCCACGAGCCACGTCACCACCACCAGCGGCGCGAACAGCGGAAGTCCCATGGCGATCTTCAGGGTGCCGAGCGCCGGGACGTCGCCGGCGAAGTAGAACGGCAGTTGCACGGCGAGGCGGACGGCGAAGAGGGTTGCCCACGCCAGCGTGATCCAGACGAACGCGCGGCGCTTTCGACGATCGCGGCGCCAGCCCGTGGCATCCCCCATGAGCCATCCGACCGCCAGACCGATCAGCGGCCAGCCGACGAGCGCCGAGACGAGGAGGGCGAGGCCGTAGGCGCCGTTCGTGACGAAGCCGAGGATGAAGTTGTCCTGACCGCGCCCGGTGAGGAGCGCGAGCGCGGCCGCGGCGGCCGTCGCCACGAGTCCGCCCAGGGCGGCGCTCGCGGGCGAGCGCTGGACGAGCCTCACCACCGAGAACACCGCCGCGAGCCCGACCGACGCGCCGAGGGAGAGAAGGAGGTCGCCGCGGCCGGTGCCGCTGTCGAGGGTGACGGTGAACAGCACCACGAAGACCAGGCTCGGAAGGACGGACTCGATGATGCCGCGCCAGCCGCCCATCGCCGCCCACGCGACGTGTCGGGCGCTGGTCTGCGCGGACGGATCGAGCCCGGCGCGGCGCGCGGCGGATCCGAGGGCGCGGGCCAGTGCGTCCGACGTGGACGGACGGGCCTCGTCGGGGGCGGGGGGTTCGACGCTCACGCGGCGCCCGGCGCGACCGGCATCTTCAGCGGGATGAGGTCGCGCGGCGGCATGGGCTGGCTGCCGCGCACGATGACGAGGGATCGGAAGAGATCCTCGACCCGCTCGGCGGCGATCGGGTCGTTGGCCGCGGCGCCGCCGATGACACCGCGCAGGAACCAGCGCGGGCCGTCGACTCCGACGAAGCGGGCCAGTCGTTTGATCGGCGCGCCGCCGTCGACCGCGGTGGGCACCTCGGCGAGGAGCTCGGTGCCGAGGGCGCCCTCACGCTCTTCCGCCCGGCCGCCCTGCTGCCGCACCTGCTCGAGCAGCTGGGCGCGGGTCTCATCCCAGAGCCCACCGCTGCGCGGGGCGGCGAAGGCCTGCACCTGCAGCGTCGAGTCGGCGTAGTCCAGTCCCACGGCGACGATCTGCTTCGACTGCTCCTCGACCTCGAGGCGCAGGTTCAGACCTTCGCGTGGGAGCACCTTGATCGCGCCGAGGTCGATGTAGGGGCGAACCGGGTTCGCCTCGCTCTCGTCGTAGGGCCCGGCCTCCGCGCGGGTCTCGGGGGCGGACTTGTCGCCGAAGGAGGGGACGATGTCGCTCACGAGGGAGCTCCTTCCGTGCTCTGATAGCCCGTCGAACCGAATCCGCCTTCGCCGCGCACACTGCCGGGCAGCTCGTCGACCGGCACGAAGCGCACACGCGGAACGGGCAGGACGATGATCTGCGCGATGCGGTCGCCGACGGCGACCTCGTACGTCGCGTGAAGGTCGGTGTTCAACAGGGTGACCTTGATCTCACCGCGGTAGCCCGCATCGACCGTGCCCGGTGAATTCACGACGGTGATGCCGTGCTTCGCCGCCAGCCCGCTGCGCGGGACGACGAACGCGGCGTACCCGTCGGGCAGCGCGATGCGCACACCGGTGCCAACGAGGGCGCGCTCGCCCGGGCCGAGGATGACCGCCTCCGCGGCGACGAGATCCGCGCCGGCGTCGCCCGGGTGGGCGTACTGCGGGATCGTCGGCGCGATAATGGGGACGTCAACGCTTTCGGTCACGCAAAGAGGCTAATGCAGATCACCCAGCTCTCGAGGAGCGTCGCATCCGGTTCGTACCGTGAGCGGCTCTCGCCGTCACTGTGGGCGCTCGTCGCCTCCGCGGTCTGTGCACCCATGGCGGCGCTCGTGGTCGTGCCGATCGACGCGACGTTCTCGCTCGCGGTCGGCGTGATCGTCGGATGCCTCATCGTCGCCCTGCTGCTCGCGGCGTCGCCGAGCGTTCGAGTCGCCGACGGCGTACTCCACGCCGGGCGCGCTCGCATCGACGTCATTCATCTCGGCGATGCGGCGGTGTTCACCGGCGAAGAGGCGCGGCGCGTGCGGGGTCCGGGTCTGCCCCGTGACGCCTGGCACCTGTTCCGTGGCGGGATCGATGCCGTGGTCGTGTTCCCGGTCGTGGATCCGGACGATCCGACGCCGGCGTGGGTCATCGCGTCCCGCACGCCGGATCGTCTCGCGGCCGCCGTCGCGGCCGCTCAGCTCACGCGGCGCACTCCGCGCAGATAGGGCCGATGCCCTCTTCGTGGTCGAGCTGCGAGCGGTGCTTCACCAAGAAGCAGCTCACGCACGTGAACTCGTCCTCCTGGGGCGGGAGCACGACGACGTCGAGCTCGAGGTCGGAGAGGTCCGCGCCCGGGAGCTCGAAGCCCGACGGGTTGTCGGTGTCTTCGGAATCGCCCGAGCCGGAGAGCTTGTCCGGCACACGCTCCTTCAGGGCCTCGATCGACTCGCTGTCGTCGTCGGTCTTGCGCGGGGCGTCGTAATCCGTGGCCATTCGTCCGTGTCTCTACTTCCAGATGCTGCGTGCCGCGCGGCGCGCGGCGGCGATAGTTTGCATGACGCGGAACACAAACGCAAATGCGTTCCGCTGAGGCGTGCATCGTCGAAACGCCCGCCACGCGGGCGATATTCCGAGCGGTCCGGTCGCGGTGTGGAACCATGGCGGAACACGGCAGATCGGAGGCGTGTCCCGCATGGAAAAGCTCAGAGTCATCGGCGTCGAGGATGATGTGCTGGTGCTCGCCACGGAGACGGGTGAGCGCTTCGGTGTCCCGGTGGACGAGGTGCTGCGCACCCAGTTGCGTCGCGCCGACCGTTCCAGCGCCGGATCCCGCACGAAGGCGAGCCCCCGTGACATCCAGGCGCAGATCCGTGCCGGGCTGTCCGCCGAGGAGACCGCCGCGGTGCTCGGCCTCTCCGTCGACGATGTGGTGCGTTTCGAGGCACCGGTGCTCGCAGAGCGTGAGTTCGTCGTCGGGCAGGCGCTCTCCGTTCCGGTGCTGCTCACGAGCGACTTCGACTCTGACACACCGACCACCTTCGGCGACGCGGTCCGCGCGAAGCTGGTGGAGGCGCACGCCGTGGGCGAGCGGTGGTCCAGCTGGAAGGACGACAGCGGCTGGACGGTGAAGCTCTCGTTCTCGATCACCGAGGTCGAGCGGGACGCGCGCTGGAGTTTCGATCCGAAACGTTCCGTGCTCTCCCCGATCAACGCCGATGCGACGCAGCTCTCACGTCAGGGGTCTCTGCCAGACGGTCTGATTCCGCGGTTGCGCGCGCTCGAGATCCCGGGCATCAAGGACGATTCACGGTTCGACAGCGGCGCATTCGGACCTCGCGCACTCCCGGACCTCGAGCCGGAGGATGCGCACGAGGTCGAGCCGCTCGACCACACTCCTGTCGCGCCACCACAGTCGAGCCCCGCCGTTCAGCACGCGGCGATCAAGCGGGCGCCCGAGGCATCCGTCACCTCATCCGAGACGGCCGACCTCCTCGAGGCGCTGCGTCGTCGTCGCGGCCAGCGGCCCGACGCGCCCGATGTCATCGCCGAGGTCCCCCGCGGCGCGGCCGCACCGGTCGCCCTGTTCGACGCGGTCGAGCCGGGGTACGACGAGGCTCCGGCGCCCGTCGAGACGCCCGCACTGCCGACGAGCCCGCCCGGCGGGAGCGATGCGCAGCGGCGCAAAGGTCGCACTTCGATGCCGTCGTGGGATGAGATCGTCTTCGGCGCCCGCACCGACGAGAGCTGACCTCAGCTCCAGGCGGCCAGCCCGATGAGCGGGACGATGCGCTCCTGCTCGGTGAGTGATCCGTGTTGTCCGACCATGCGGCGACTGCTGATGTCGTCGGTGCGCCCGTCGTAGTACGCGACACCGCTGCGCGCGGCGACGATCACGTCTCCGATGCGTTTCGCCGCCTCGGGAGCGACGCGGGCGCCGAAGAGTCCGGCGTCGATCGCCTCGTCGCGGCTCAGCACCCAGGCTCGCTCCCCCTCCGCCGCGCGCCACGCCTCGACCAGTCGCGCGGCAGACCCTTCGCGCGCGTAAAGGTGCAGCATGCGCGGCTCGCCCGCGACATCCGTCACGTCATCGCGCAGCGCCGCGTCGTCGACGATGATCTGGCGGTGCGCCGGCACATCGACCATGCCATGGTCGGCGGTGACCACGATGCCGGCATCGGATGCCGCGTGCAGCCGCCTCGCGGCTCGGTCGATCTGTTCGAGCACCGACGCCCACTCATCGGACTCCCACCCGGCGCGGTGACCGGCGGTGTCGAGTTCGGGTGCGTAGAGGTAGACGAGGGTTCCGGGCACGGCGGCGGCCTCGATCGCCTTCTCGACGCGGTCGTCGAGGTCGGCGGCGTCGCGATGGATGCCGTGCGGGAACACTGCGGTCGTGAAGCCGGATGTCGCGTACTCCGGACGCGAGCAGACCACGAGGCGCTCGCGTGCACGGAGTGTCGTGGTGAGCGAGCGCGCCAGCGGCCAGGATTCGGTGTCGAGCTCGCCGCGCTCCCAGCCATTGAGCTGGTTGGCGACGATGCCGGTGTCGGGCACCCGCACGCGGTATCCGAGGATGCCGTGCTCCCCCGGCCTGACTCCCGTCCAGAGGGAGGCGAGAGCGGCCGCGGTCGTCGACGGGAAGACCGACCGTGCGACATCCTTCTTGCCCATCGCCTCCGCGAGGAATCGAGCGTGCCCCGCACGCTGGCGCAGGTTGAGCGCGCCGAGCCCGTCGACGAGGAGCACGATCACGCTCGGCGCCGGACGGAACCAGCCCTCCTCGCCGCGGATCGCCCGTAACGCGTTCGACACGACGCCGGTGAGGCTCCGGGCTCCGGCGGGGTCGGTCGGTAGGCTGGAGCGCATCGGGGTCAGTCTCGCACACGCGCACGCCCCGCCCCGCGACACGAGGCAGAACGTCATGGCCAGCACCCGAAACCCCTCCACGCCGCCCGCAGAGGAGCGCATCGACGACGTCGACCTGTCGACCGAGATGCAAGGCTCCTTCCTGGAGTACGCCTATTCGGTCATCTACTCCCGGGCGCTCCCCGATGCGCGCGACGGGCTGAAGCCCGTGCAGCGCCGCATCCTCTTCCAGATGGCCGACATGGGGCTGCGCCCCGACCGAGGCCACGTCAAGAGTGCCCGCGTCGTCGGTGAGGTCATGGGAAAGCTGCACCCTCACGGTGACGCGCCGATCTACGACGCACTCGTGCGACTCGCGCAGCCCTTCACGCTGCGCGTGCCGCTCGTCGACGGCCACGGCAACTTCGGCTCCCTTGACGACGGTCCCGCCGCCCCGCGCTACACGGAGGCGCGGCTCGCGCCGTCGGCACTCGCCCTCACCGCCGACCTCGACGAGGACGTCGTCGATTTCGTGCCGAACTACGACGGGCAGTTCCAACAGCCCGAAGTGCTGCCGGCTGCCTTCCCGAACCTCCTCGTCAACGGCGCCGCAGGCATTGCCGTCGGCATGGCGACGAACATGGCGCCCCACAACCTCATCGAGGTCGTGGCCGCCGCGGTGCATCTGCTCGAGAACCCCGAGGCATCCGTTGAGGAGCTGATGGAGTTCGTCCCGGGCCCCGACCTTCCGTCGGGCGGGATCATCGTCGGGCTCGACGGCATCAAGGACGCCTACACGACCGGCCGCGGCACGTTCCGCACGAGAGGCAAGGTCACGGTCGAACAGCTCGGCCCGCGCCGCACCGGCCTCATCGTCACCGAGCTTCCGTACATGGTCGGCCCTGAGCGCGTCATCGAGAAGATCAAGGACGCCGTCAACGCGAAGAAGCTGACCGGTATCTCCGATGTCACCGACCTGACCGACCGTGAGCACCCGCTGCGCATCGTGATCGGCATCAAGACCGGCTTCGAGCCGACCGCTGTGCTCGAGCAGCTCTACCGGCTCACGCCCCTCGAGGACTCATTCGGCATCAACAACGTGGCCCTCGTCGACGGCCAGCCGCAGACGCTCGGCCTCAAGCCGCTGCTGCGGGTCTACCTCGACCATCGCCTGCGCGTCATCACACGGCGCAGCGAATACCGTCTTGCCAAGCGCCGGGACCGGCTGCACCTCGTCGAGGGCTTGCTCATCGCGATCCTCGACATCGACGAGGTCATCCAGGTGATCCGCACCTCGGATGACTCGGAGTCCGCGCGAGGCCGGCTGATGACGGTGTTCGACCTGTCCGAGGTGCAGGCGGAGTACATCCTCGAACTGCGGCTGCGCCGGCTCACACGGTTCTCGCGCATCGAGCTCGAGTCGGAGCGCGACGAGCTGAAGTCTGAGATCGCGAGCCTCGAGGAGCTGCTCGGCAGTGACGTGCTGCTGCGCGCGGCGGTGGCGAGCGAGCTCGAGCACGTCGCCGAGCAGTACGGCACGCCGCGGCGCACGCTGCTCATGAACGGCTCTCCGGTCACCGCGCGTACCGCGTCGCGTGCGACCGCGCCGAGCCTGGAGATCGCCGACGACCCGTGCCGTGTCTACCTGTCGGCCACCGGCCGCATGGTGCGTGCCGAGCTCGGCGAAGACGGCTCGATCGTGCCGCCTGCGCGCCGGTCGAAGCACGACGCGGTGCGCTCGGTGGTGACGACCACGGTGCGGGGCGAGATCGGTGCGGTGACGACGCGCGGGCGGCTCGTGCGGCTCTCCCCCGTCGACCTTCCGTCGGTGCCCGCCAACTCGGTGCAGCTCGCCGTCGGCACCCGCGTCGACCAGTACCTGGCGCTGGAGAAGGGCGAGCACGTCGTCGCCCTCGTGCCTCTCGTCGCGGAGCCGCCGATCGCGCTCGGCACCCGCCAGGGAGTCGTGAAGCGTGTGTCGGCCACCGAACTCGCCCCGGGCAAGCACGACGCCGAGATCATCGCTCTGAAACCCGGCGACGAGGTCGTCGGAGCGGCCGTCGCGCCCGACGAAGCCGAAATCGTGTTCGTCGCGAGCGACGCCCAGCTCCTGAGGTTCGAGGCGTCGGCCGTGCGACCACAGGGTCGCGCCGCGGGTGGCATGGCGGGCATCCGTCTGTCCGACGGCGCCGAGGTCATCCACGTGGCCGTCGTGACCGATCCGGACGCCGCCGAGGTCGTGACCGTCGCGGGAAGCTCCTCCGTGCTGGCCGGGGCAGACGCGGGCAGCGGCAAGGTGTCGGCGTTCGCGGAGTTCCCGCCCAAGGGTCGCGCCACCGGCGGTGTTCGCGCGCAGCGGTTCCTGCGTGGCGAGGACGCCCTGACGCTCGCCTGGGTCGGCGTCGAGCCGCGCGCCGTGGGTGCGGACGGCTCGACGCGGGCGCTGCCGGCCTCCGGGGCGAAACGGGATGCCTCGGGCCAGACGATCGATGCCGTCATCGGCGCCGTCGGCACCGCCCTCGCGTAGCCGGCCGAGGTGCGGCATCCACTCGTGATTCGGCCCGCGGTAAGACGTGCCGGCGGCGAGACTCCGAGCGTGTCGCCGGTCAGGCGTCGATACGGTCGCGCGCCAGTCGGTCGCTCGAGGTCACGATGAACTCGCGGCGCGGTGCGACCTCGTTGCCCATGAGCAGCTCGAAGACGGTGGCCGCGGCCTCCGCATCGGAGAAGGTCACCCGACGCAGGGTGCGCCCGGCGCGGTCCATCGTGGTGGTCGCGAGCTGCTCGGCGTCCATCTCGCCGAGCCCCTTGTAGCGCTGGATGGGCTCCTGCCAGCGGCGACCCGCCTTCTGCAGCTTCGCGAGCAGGGCGTGCAGCTCCTGCTCGGAGTAGGTGTAGATCGTCTCGTTCGGCTTCGAGCCGGGGTTCACGACGATCACCCGATGCAGCGGAGGAACAGCGGCGTAGACGCGGCCCGCCTCGACGAGCGGACGCATGTAGCGGAAGAACAGGGTGAGCAGCAGCGTGCGGATGTGCGCGCCGTCGACGTCGGCGTCGCTCATGAGGATGACCTTGCCATAGCGCGCCTGCTCGAGATCGAACGAGCGTCCCGAGCCCGCGCCGATCACCTGGATGATCGAAGCGCACTCGGCGTTCGAGAGCATGTCGCTGATCGATGCCTTCTGCGTGTTCAGGATCTTCCCGCGGATGGGAAGCAGTGCCTGGTACTCGCTGGTGCGCGCCTCCTTCGCGGTACCGAGGGCCGAGTTGCCCTCGACGATGAACAGTTCGGAGGCGGCGACGTCGTTCGTGCGGCAGTCGACGAGCTTCGCGGGCAGCGACGACGACTCGAGCGCGTTCTTGCGGCGCTGGGTCTCCTTGTGGGCGCGCGCGGAGATGCGCGCCTTCATCTCGGCGACCACCTTGTCGAGCAGAAGCGCGGTCTGGGCCTTGTCGTCGCGCTTGGTCGACGAGAACCGCTCGCCGAGGGTACGTGAGACCACGGAGGTGACGATCTGGCGCACCGCGGGCGTGCCCAGCACCTCCTTCGTCTGGCCCTCGAACTGGGGCTCGGGAAGACGGACGGTGAGCACCGCAGTGAGGCCCGCGAGGATGTCGTCCTTCTCGATCTTGTCGGTGCCGACCTTCAGCCGGCGGGCGTTCTGCTCGACCTGGGTGCGCAGCACCTTCATGAGGCCTTGCTCGAAGCCCTGTTGGTGGGTGCCGCCCTTGGGGGTGGCGATGATGTTCACGAACGAACGGTTGACCGTCTCGTATCCGGTTCCCCAGCGCAGCGCGATGTCGACCTCGCACGTGCGCGTCACCTCGGTGGGAACCATCGCGCCCGATGCCTGCAACACGGGTACGGTCTCGGTGAAGTCGCCGGCACCGGTCAGGCGCCACGTGTCGGTCACGCCGCTGTCGGGCGCGAGGAAGTCGGCGAACTCGGAGATGCCCCCGTCGAAGTGGAAGTCGGTGGTGACCGGTGTCTCACCGCGGGCATCGCCGATCGCGATGTGGAGCCCCGGCACGAGGAACGCGGTCTGCCGCGCCCGCTGCTCGAGCTCGTCGAGGTGGAACGTCGCATCGCGGGTGAAGATCTGACGGTCGGCCCAGTAGCGCACCCGCGTGCCGGTCACGCCCTTCGCGACCTTGCCGATGACCCGCAGCTCGCTGCGCTCGTCGTACGGGGTGAAGGGGGCGTCGGGTCGCGGTTCACCGCTGTCGGCGAAGACGCCGGGCTCGCCCCGACGGAAGGACAGCGCGTACGTCTTGCCGTCGCGGTCGACCTCCACGTCGAGGCGCTCCGACAGCGCGTTGACGACCGAGGCGCCCACACCGTGCAGACCACCGGATGCCGCGTAGGACCCGCCGCCAAACTTGCCGCCGGCGTGCAGCTTCGTGAACACGACCTCGACGCCCGTGAGCCCGGTGCGCGGTTCGATGTCGACCGGGATGCCGCGGGCACGGTCGCCGACCTCGACGCTCCCGTCGGGACGCAGGGTGACGTCGATGCGTTCGCCGAACCCGCCGAGCGCTTCGTCGACCGCGTTGTCGATGATCTCCCACAGGCAGTGCATGAGTCCGCGGGAGTCAGTAGAGCCGATGTACATGCCGGGACGCTTGCGCACGGCCTCGAGTCCCTCGAGGACCTGGAGGTGGTGGGCGGAGTACTCGGCGGTCACAATCTCCAAGCCTATGCGCGGGTACCGACGTCGCCTGGCACAGACACGGGGTACGGGGGCCGCCGTACGCGTTGAGCGAAATGTGACGCGTTCGCGGCATACCCGAAACATCGGCGTGCTTGTATGTGAGGACTTCGGCGCCACCGGGCGTCGGGCAGACGCATCGAGGAGGCAGTCATCATGACCTACACGTCGACCCCCACCGAGGGCAATGCCGTTCTCGACTACCGTCTCACCGCCGTCGACCGCTGCGACTCCTGCGGTGCGCAGGCCTACATCGCCGCCGACGTGAACGGCACGCAGCTCCTGTTCTGCGCCCACCACGGCCGCAAGTACGAGGCCAAGCTCCGCTCCGTCGCCACCTCGTGGCACGACGAGACTGCTCGCCTCATCGAGTCCTGACGTCGTCCTCGGCGCGACGCTCGATGAGGGGCGACAGCCGCACCGCGATTTCCTCGCCGATCGTGTCGATCGCTTCCGCCAGGTCGGTGGCGCTGGGTGCTCCCACCCCGTAGATCCGAACAGTCTCCCCGACGGCGGCGTGCGGCCAGGCGTCGACGGACGTCGTGAGGTCGTCGACGCTCCGGACGGCGACCAGCCCTGCGGGGCTCCGCGCCACCGTTCGTCCGCCGAGGGTGGACGGCAGGCCATCCAGCGCTCCGACTCCGAGTACCGCGATTCCGCCGCGAACCTCGATGACGTCGGCGTCGAGGGAAGCCACCGGCGCGATCCCGAGTTCGTGCTCACCGGGGCCGCCGGCCGGCCGGATCCCGTAGTTGAACGCTCCGATGCGCACCATGTCGTAGCGGAACTCGGGGCGCTGGAATGCCGCGGCGCTCGCGGCGAGGTGGGCGCGCGGTGGCGTCAGGCCGGCGTCGTGCACGACCGCGAGAGCCTCGTCGAAGCGGGCGCGTGCCGCGTCATCCTCGCCGTCGGACGCCTCGGCGAGATGGCTCCAGACACCCTCCAGGCTCAGCGCCCCGGCCGCCGAGGCCGCCGCGGTGCGGGCGACGGCATCGGTCCACTCCTCGGGTCGGATGCCGTTGCGGTGCAGGCCCGTGTCGATCTTCAGGTGAACCCGCGCCGTCGTGCCGTGCGCGGCGGCGAGTCGGACGACGTCGTCGAGCAGCGCCGGGTCACCGACACCGAGGTCGATCCCCGCGTCGATCGCCGTGCGGAGGGACGCATCGCCGGCGACCATCCAGGCGAAGACCCGCACCGAGTCTCCCGCCAGGGCGCGCACGCGTAGAGCGGTCGGCAGGTCGAACGCGCCGATCCAGGTGATTCCGGCCTCGAGGGCGGTGGGGATCACGTTGTCGAGACCGTGTCCGTACGCATCGTCCTTGACCACGAGCATCAGTTCGGCCGGGGAAACGCGGGCGCGCAGCACATCGATGTTGGCGGCGAGGGCAGCGCGGGAGATCCGCAGCACTGCAGTCACGATTGCACCTCGCGTCGCGTGTGGAGACCGACGGCGGTGACGATCTCCGACGACCGGAGTCCTGTCGCTGCGGCCCAGCGCGCGACGGTGTCGCCGCCTCGACCGAAGAAGGTCGCTTCGGCGCCGCGCGCCACATCGGCGTCACCGATGTCGATGACGCAGACATCCATGGCGACCCGCCCGACGATCGGATGCCGTGCCCCCTCGATGAAGACGGATGCCGCGCCCCCGGCGCCGCGCACGACTCCCTGTGCGTAGCCGCCCGTCACCAGAGCGACCCGCGTGTCCGCGGGGGCGCGGAACCGGTAACCGTACGACACGCCTTCGCCGGCCAGCAGCCGCTTCGTGCTGAGAACGGTGCCGACGAGCGTCATCGCGGGCACGCCAGCGACCCAGCCGTAGGTCACCGCCGGGCTCACCGACGGCGCCCCCACGCGCACCACGCGGTCGCCGAAGGTCGTCGCGCCATCGACGAGCAGGGTCGCGTCGGTTTCGAACAGCAGTGCGGTCGCGACGGCGTCGAGCCCGTGACCGTAGGCGTCGTGGCGGAGATCGACGAGCGGGGCGGATGCCGCGGCTCCCCGCACGTTCGCGACGATCGCCGCCACGCTGATGCGGGCGACCGGAGCAGCATCGTCGGTCATGGCCTATCGCAGCTGGATGGCCGTGAACCGCTTGCCGGTGGCCAGGCGCTCGATCTCGGCACGGGCGGCGTCGGCGTGGGCGTCGATCGCGGCGTGCGCGTCGCCGGTCGAGTACGTGAGAGCGCGACGGGCTGTCGCTGCGGTGAGCAGCAGGTCGGCGAGCCAGGGGTTCAGCGGAAGCACCGGGCCCTGCAGGTTCGTTGCGACGACGCTGCCGGCGCGCACGGTCTCGTGGCCGCCGTCGACGCCGCCGTTGCCCGCGAGCACCGTTCCGTACGCGAGGGCGGGGTCATCGAGCGACCACAGCGAGGCATGGTCCTCGAAGCCGACGAGCCGTCCGTCGGCCGTGTCAGCGACGACGTAGCCGACACGACGCTCTCGCGTGCGGGCGACCCGCGCCGGGACGAGCCCGAGCCCGTCGAGACGGGAGCCGTCCGTGAGGGTGATCTGCTCGGCGAGCAGCTCCGCACCGCCGCCGACGGCGAGCACGGGGCATCCGTTCTCGACCGCGGTGCGCAGCCAGTCGGCGCGGGCACTCAGGTCGGATTCGACGGTGCGGATCGCAGAGAGCGGTCCGTTGCCGATGACGATCAGGTCGGCTTCGCCCGGCGCGGTGTCGCCGGGTTCGACGGTGACGACCTCGACCTCGAGCCCGGCGAGACGCGCGCGGGTCGCGAGCACCTCGACGTTTCCGGCGTCGCCGGAGATACCGAGCAGGGTCGGATAGAGCTGGACGAGGCGCAGAGTCATCGGCGGGCGATCTCCTGGTCTCCGTGACCGAGCACGCGACGTCCGATCATCATGAGCTCGTAGTTGACGAACCAGTTCTGACGGCCGGACGCCGTCACCGGGAACGACCGCATGATCTCGACGGCCTTCTCGAGGTCGGGTTCGACGACCCCGATCGGGATTCCGGCGTAGGCGAAGCGCGTGGCGATCTGGTGGGCCTTCTCCCCCGTGATCACATCGACGTGGTCGAAGGCCGAGAGATCGACGTCGTACAGCCAGGATATGTCGGGCGTGCCCTCGTCGATCGCGAACAGCAGCCGCTCGGGTGTGCCGTCGAGCGCGTCGATGTTCAGCTGCAGGCTCGGGCCGTTCTTGAACATCACGAACTCCACCAGCTCGCCCGCCGGATCGCGACGCAGCGGAATGACCTCGCCGCGTCCGTAGGCCGGGGCCATCACAGCGAAGCCGGCCTGCGCGGCCTCGGGCCGGAAGGCGTCGCCGAGCACGTGACGGGCGGCGCTGACCGCCGCCGCCGCATCGACCGCGTAGTGCAGGCCGCGCGCGGGAAGGCGGACCGGGATGCTCCGCCCCTCGAGGGAGATCTCCACCTCGCGTCCGGAGACCGCGGTGACCTCGCTCTCCGCCTCATGGCGGATCGCCTGCGCGGTTCCGCTTCGAGTGTCGGCGGCGTTGTTCAGGCCGTGAGCCGACGCGGCGACGACCTCATCCGAGGCGCCGAAGAACGACACCGGCGCGCGCAGCGTCGACGGATCGATCTTGCTGAGGTATGGGTCGTCGCGGTTGGTCACCACGCGCACGCCGGCGCGGGTCGCGGCATCCAGCATCATGTCGGCGACCCGCTCGGTCTCGTAGAACCGGTACAGCTGGTCGACCTGCACGTTCAGCGCCACGATCACCCGCGGCGAGAGGATGTCGGCAAGGTCGGCCGCATAGCCCTCGTCGACCTCCAGCACCGCGACATCAGCCCGCACCCGACCGAACAGGGTCGCATCCGCGAGGAACGCGCTCGTGACGCCCTGCGGCAGGTTCGCACCGGTGGGGTTCGTGAACACCCGCAGACCGTGCGCCCGCAACACCTCGCTGATCATGTGCGTCGTCGTGGTCTTGCCGTTCGACCCCAGCACGAACACGACGCCCGCCGGGAACTGCGCAGCGATGCTCGACAGCAGCGTGGGCGCGAGCCGGTTGGCGACGTACCCCGGGAACGCCGATCCGCCGCCGCGCAGGCGCGTGGCGAATCGGGCGAGCTTGCCGACGGCGACCGCGGGGACGTACTTCGCGCGGAACGTCATGCGCGGCTCACTCGAGGTAGTCGCGCAGCGACTGCGACCGCGACGGATGACGCAGCTTCGCCATCGTCTTCGACTCGATCTGACGGATGCGCTCGCGCGTGACGCCGAACGTGTCGCCGATCTGGTCGAGGGTCTTCGGCTGGCCGTCGCCGAGACCGAACCGCATGCGGATCACGCCCGCCTCGCGCTCGCTGAGCGAGTCGAGGAGCGACTCGAGCTGACGCTGCAGCATGGTGAAGCCCACCGCGTCGGCCGGGACCACAGCCTCGGTGTCCTCGATCAGATCGCCGAACTCGCTGTCGCCGTCCTCACCGAGCGGCGTGTGCAGCGAGATCGGCTCACGGCCGTACTTCTGCACCTCGATGACCTTCTCGGGGGTCATGTCGAGCTCGCGGCTCAGCTCCTCGGGCGTGGGTTCGCGACCGAGGTCCTGCAGCATCTGCCGCTGCACGCGGGCGAGCTTGTTGATGACCTCGACCATGTGCACGGGGATGCGGATGGTGCGCGCCTGATCGGCCATCGCGCGGGTGATCGCCTGACGGATCCACCACGTCGCATACGTCGAGAACTTGAAGCCCTTGGTGTAGTCGAACTTCTCGACTGCGCGGATGAGGCCCAGGTTGCCCTCCTGGATGAGGTCCAGGAACTGCATGCCGCGCCCGGTGTAGCGCTTCGCGAGCGACACGACCAGACGCAGGTTCGCGCCCAACAGGTGGCTCTTCGCGCGCTGACCGTCACGGGCGACCCACTGCAGGTCGAGGCCCGTCTGGCCGGCCTTGTCGGCGGCCGACATGCCCGAGAGCTTCTCCTCGGCGAACAGACCCGCCTCGATGCGCATCGCGAGCTCGACCTCTTCGGCCGCGTTCAGCAGCGGCACCTTGCCGATCTGCTTCAGGTAGTCCTTGACCGGGTCGGCGGTCGCGCCGGTGATCTGCGTCGAGTAGACCGGGACGTCGTCCTCGTCGCTCGACGAGATGACGATCGCGCCCGTCGGAAGCGGCTCGCTGAACGCGGGCTTCTTCTCGTCGTCTTCTTCCGCATCGTCGTCGGCGTCGTCGGATGCCGCGGCATCCGTCTTCTTCTTCGCCGTGGGCGTGTCGTCGCCGTCGCTGTCGTCCGACTCGTCGCCGTCATCGGCGGAGTCGTCGAGCTCCTCGTCGATCTCGACGTCGTCCTCGTCCTCGTCCTCGTCGAACTCGTCGTCCTTCGGCTTCGCGGTCGACTTCTTCGCAGGCGCCTTCTTGGCGGGCGCGGCCTTCTTCGCTGCGGGCTTCGCCGTCGCGCGGGTCTTCGTCGCGGGCTCCGTCGCCGCGGCATCCGTCTCGTCGACGACGGCCGTCTCGTCGGCGGCGTCCGCAGCCTTCGTGGTCGCGCGCGATCGGGTTCCGGTCTTGGTGGCTGGAGTCACGTTTCGCCTTTCACCGAGGGCGTTCCCTCCCTCGGACAGAGGTAAGACCCTTGTCAAGTCCAGTGCTGTTCGCAACCGGATCGACAACGGGTCGGTCCCTCATTGTCTCATACCCGCGTCGGCGTCCTCGCCTCGCGGTCTCCCCTGTGGCAACATCGGTGCGCTCAGGCGCATTCTCCGCTCAAGAGAACGGGCCGGCGCGCCGGTCGTCGTCGCCCGGGCGTGACGCGAGGAAGCGCTCGAGCTCGGCGGCGAGCTCGTCGGCGCTCGGCAGATCGCCCTGGTGGATCAGCGGAGTGGCCTGCGTCGCTCCCGCCATATAGGCGTCGTAGCGCTCCTCGAGGCCTGACAGCATGGTGCCGAGCTCGTCACTCTGCTCGATCTGCTCGGCGACCTTCGCGACGAACGCCTCGTTCTCCTGCCGGAGGGACTCGACGTCGAACACGAGACCTGTGGCGAGCGTGATGCTGTCGAAGGCGGCGATGGCGGTGGCGGGGTACTCGGCGTCGCCGAGGTAGTGAGGTACGAGCAGCACGAACCCCGCGATCTTCGCTCCTGTCTCGGCGAAGCGGTACTCGAGCAGGTGCCCGATGGTGGCGGGTACCTGCGTGCGGGGCTTCCACACCGAATGCGCCGCCGTCAGGTCTGGTCGGGTGCCCGACACGGTCGCGCCGAGGGGCCGCGTGTGCGGCACGGGCATGGGGATCGCGTGCACCCACGTCACGCCCGAGACGCCGAGGGCGTGCGCAGCCTCGGTGACGGAGGACGCGAAAGCCTCCCAGGCGAAGTCCGGCTCGTATCCCGACAGCAGTAGGAATCGCTGTCCGAGGGTGTCGCGTCCGAGCGACAGTTCGAGCCGCGGCGGACGGTAGTCGGACAGGTGGTCCTCGTCGAACACGACGATCGGCCTGCGGGCGCGATAGTCGAGCAGCACGTCGTTCTCGAAGCGCAGCACGGTCTGCAGGTCCCCCGCCTCGCGCAGGTGGTCGATGACCTGCGATGCCGCCGATCCCGCATCGGTGAAACCGGTGAACGCGATCACGAGCGGAAGGCCGTGCGGCACCTCCGGCGCGTCGTCCGCGGCGTCATACAGAGGAGCGTCGAAGGGCATGACTCCATGCTAGGAGCCGGACGAGGGGGTGGGCCGGACGCTTCGCCCTGGGCGTACCTAGGATGAAGTCATGCCGTACCCCGTTCTCGAGTTCACCGACCAGCCGACCACCGAGATCGCCGCGGACGCGGTGCTGTTCCTCCTTCCCTGGGGTGATCCCGCCGACGATGCGAGCACGTCTGTGCGCGCCGCGGCCGACGCGGTCGGCGCCTCGCGCAGCGCAGGCGCCGTCACCCGGGTGAGCGTGCCGGAACTCGGCTCGCTCCCCGCCGCGGTCGTCGCGGTCGGCGACGGCGCGGATGCCGCGGCATGCCGTTTCGCGGCCGGCGCCGGCATTCGCACCCTCACCGGATTCGAGACGGTCGCGATCGTGCCGCTCGGCGGCACCGCCGCGCACGCCCGCGCGATCGCCGAAGGCGCGACCCTCGGGGGATACCGCTTCGACAGCTACAAGAAGAACGCGCCGGGGCGAGTCCGCGCGAACCGTGTGCTCATCGCGGCCCCGGGCACGGATGACGATGCCGCCTTCGCCGCGGCGGTGGGCGAGGCATCCGCTCTCGTCAAGGACCTCGTCACGACGCCGGCCGAGTGGCTCGGCCCCGCCGATCTCGCCGATGCGGCGCGCGCCGCCGTCGAGGGGCTCCCCGTCGAGGTGACCGTCTGGGACGAGGACGCACTGCGGGCAGGCGGCTTCGGCGGCATCCTCGGCGTCGGACAGGGCTCGGTGCGCCCGCCGCGCCTCGTGAGGGTGGACTACTCCCCCGCCGACGCGACGGGGCACGTCGCCCTCGTCGGCAAGGGCATCACCTTCGACACCGGCGGTCTCTCGCTGAAGCCGGCCGGGTCCATGGTCGGCATGAAGTACGACATGTGCGGAGCCGCGACAGTGCTCGCCGTGGCCCGTGCGGCCGCGCGCCTCGCGGTTCCGGTGCGCGTGACCGCGTGGCTCTGCATCGCCGACAACATGCCCTCGGGCAGCGCCACGCGTCCGGGCGACGTTCTGCGTATCGCCGACGGCCAGACCGTCGAGGTGCTGAACACCGATGCCGAGGGTCGCCTCGTGCTCGCGGACGGCCTCGTCGCGGCGAGCCGCGAGAACCCCGACCTGATCGTCGACGTCGCGACTCTCACCGGGGCGATCACCACCGCACTCGGCACCCGCCACACCGGCGTCATGGGTGAGGAGGGCGCCGTTGCGGCCTATCTCGCCGCCGCAGAGCGGGTCTCCGAGCTGGCCTGGCCGCTGCCGCTCCCCGACCACATGGAGGACGAGCTCGACTCCCCGATCGCCGACCTCGTGAACGCGAAGATCGGCGACCCGGCGGGCGGGTCGCTGTTCGCGGGTCTCTTCCTCCGCCGCTTCGTCGGACGTCTCTCGGATGCCGACGACGCCCCTCGCATTCCTTGGGTGCACCTCGACATCGCCGGTGTCGGCATGAACAAGGGCGGCGGATACGGCTTCACCGACAAAGGCCCTACCGCCGCGACGGTGCGGAGCCTCATCGAGCTGATCGGCACCCGCGCATGAGCGCGCACACCGTCGACGTCGTCGTCATCGGCGGCGGCAGCGCCGGTTACGCGGCGGCGATCCGTGCCCGCGAGCTCGGCTCGTCGGTCGTCATCGTCGAGGCCGACAAGCTCGGCGGCACCTGCCTTCACCGCGGCTGCGTGCCGACGAAGGCGCTGCTGCACACGGCCGAGGTCGCGGAGGTCGCACATGCGGCGTCGACCGCGGGCGTCTCGGTCGGCGAGGTCGTCGTCGACGGCTCCGCCGCGCGCGCGTTCCGCGACAAGATCGTCGCCGGCAAGCACAAGGGTCTGCAGGGCCTCATCGCGGGTCACGGCATCACCGTCGTCGCCGGGTACGGCGTGCTCGCGCCCGACCGCGTCGTCACCGTCGGCGACGACACGTACGCAGCGTCCCATGTCGTCATCGCGACGGGATCGCATACCCGTCTGCTGCCGGGCATCGAACCCGGCCCGCGCGTGTGGACCAGCGAGACCGCACTGTCGTCGGACGTCGTGCCGGCGCGGGCGATCGTGCTCGGCGGGGGCGTCATCGGTGTGGAGTTCGCGAGCGCCTGGCGGAGCCTGGGCGCCGAGGTCACGATCGTGGAAGCCCTCGACCACCTCGTCGCCGCCGAGGACGCCTCCTCTGTCGCCCAGTTGGAGCGGGCCTTCCGCCGTCGGGGCATCCAGACCCGCCTCGGTGTGCGCGTCGCGACTGTCGCCGAGACGGCGGACGCGGCATCCGTGACGCTCGAGGACGGCACTGTGCTCGAGGGTGACGTCGTGCTCGTCGCTGTCGGGCGCGCGCCGCACACCGCGGACCTCGGACTCGAGCAGGCCGGCGTCGCGCTCGAGCGCGGGTTCGTCGTCGTCGACGACCAGCTGCGCACCACGGTGCCGGGCGTGTGGGCGGCGGGTGACGTCGTCGCCGGGCTGCAGCTCGCCCACCGCGGGTTCCAGCACGGGCTCGCCGTGGCGGAGCGCATCCACGGACGCACGGTGCCGCAGATCCCGGATGCCTCGATCCCCCGCGTGATCTACACGCATCCGGAGGTCGCGTCGGTCGGTCTCACCGAGGAGCGGGCGAAGGAGACCTGGGGTGCAGAGGCGATCGCCACCGTCGAGTACAACCTGGCGGGCAACGCCAAGAGCACCATCCTCGGCACGTCCGGCGTCGCGAAGGTCGTCCGTCGCGTGAACGGGCCGGTCGTGGGAGTCCATCTCGTCGGCGATCGGGTCGGCGAACTCATCACCGAGGCGCAGCTCGTCGTGGGCTGGGAGGCCCACCCCGAGGACATCGCGCCGTTCGTGCATGCACACCCCACTCAGGGCGAGGCTCTCGGCGAGGCGTTCCTCGCGCTCGCGGGCTCGCCCCTGCACGTCGCGTGAGCGACGCGTCACTAAGCTAGACACCACACCGCATTCGTGAAGGAGCAACACCCATGAGCACTTCCGTGGTCCTCCCCGCTCTCGGCGAGAGCGTGACCGAGGGAACGGTCACCCGCTGGCTCAAGCAAGTAGGGGACACGGTGGCCGTCGATGAGGGTCTCGTGGAGATCTCGACCGACAAGGTCGACACCGAGATCCCGTCGCCCGTCGCCGGTGTGATCGAGGAGATCCTCGTTCAGGAGGACGACACGATCGAAGTCGGTGCCGTGCTCGCAAAGATCGGTGACGGTTCTGCCGCTCCCGCCGCCGCGCCCGCCCCCGAGACCGCTGCTCCGGCTGCCGAGTCCAAGCCCGCGCCGGTCGCGGAGACCCCGGCCCCCGCGGCGGAGCCTTCTCCCGCTGCTGCTCCGGCCGCTGCCGCCCCGACCGCCTCCGGCGGCAAGGAGGTCGTGCTCCCCGAGCTCGGCGAGAGCGTGACCGAAGGCACCGTCACCCGCTGGCTGAAGCAGGTCGGCGACTCGGTCGAGGTCGACGAGCCGTTGCTCGAGATCTCGACCGACAAGGTCGACACCGAGATCCCGGCTCCGTTCGCCGGTGTGCTGCAGGAGATCCTGGTGCAGGAGGACGAGACTGTCGCCGTAGGCGCCGCGCTCGCCCGCATCGGCGATGGGGCCTCCGCCCCCGCCGCTGCCCCGGAGGCTCCGGCGGCCGCGCCTGCGGCCGCTGCGCCGGCAGCCGTTCCCGCGCCGGCTCCTGTTGCTGCTCCCGCCCCTGCTCCCGCTGCTGCGGCTCCGGCCGCTGCGTCTCCCGTCGCTGCACCGGCCCCGGTTGTCGCTCCTGCGGCGGCGGCCTCGGGCGACGATGTCAGCTACGTGACGCCGCTCGTGCGTCGTCTCGCGCAGCAGCAGGGTGTCGATCTCGCCACGGTCAAGGGCTCGGGCGTCGGTGGACGCATCCGCAAGGAGGACGTGCTCAAGGCCGCCGAGTCGGCGACGAGCGCACCTGCGGCCGCTGCTGTGGCCCCGGCTGCGCCCACGCTCGAGGTCTCGCCGCTGCGCGGCACCACCCAGCCGATGTCGCGTCTGCGCAAGGTTCTCGCCGAGCGCGCTGTCGCGTCGATGCAGGCCACCGCGCAGCTCACGACGGTCGTCGAGGTCGACGTCACCGACCTCGCGACGTTCCGCGACGCCGTCAAGGGTGATTTCCAGGCCAAGACAGGTCAGAAGCTCTCCTTCCTGCCCTTCTTCGCCCTCGCGGCTGCGGAGGCGCTGCAGGCGTTCCCGGTCATCAACGCGACCGTCGACGGCGACCAGATCGTCTACCCGGCGAGCGAGAACCTCTCCATCGCGGTCGACACCGAGCGTGGCCTCCTCACCCCTGTGGTGCGCGACGCGGGCTCGAAGAACGTCGCGCAGATCGCGGCGGAGATCGCGGACCTGGCGGCCCGCACCCGTGAGAACAAGCTGAAGCCCGACGAGCTCGGCGGCGGAACGTTCACCCTCACGAACACCGGTTCGCGCGGAGCGCTGTTCGACACCCCCGTCGTCTTCCTGCCGCAGTCCGCGATTCTCGGCACGGGTGTCGTGTTCAAGCGTCCCGGTGTCGTGAAGGTCGGCGGCGTCGACGCGATCGCCGTGCGCTCGTACGTGTTCCTCGCGCTGTCCTACGATCACCGCGTCATCGACGGGGCCGACGCTGCGCGCTTCCTCGGAGCGGTGAAAGCTCGTCTCGAGGCCGCGGCGTTCCAGGCCGACCTCGGCATCTGACCCCACTCACGCTGGCTCTTGCGGTGCGTCGACGACGCTTCGCAAGAGCCAGCGTTGTCTGTCGTAGACGGCGGTGACGAGCTGGACGCCCGCCACGGATGCCGCGGTGACGCGCACAGCGACCACTCCCCCGTAGTCATCGATCAGCTCGACGACGGCATCCGATGCATCGACCGGGCCGGGCGGCACATCGACCGCGCTCGCGGTGACGGCGGCGCGGCAGGACTCATCGCCGCATTCCCGCCGAAGGGCGAGGAGCGCCGCGACGGCCTCCGCCGCGGTGGTCGGGCCGACCGACTCCGCAGCGGCAGATGGCGAGGTCGGCGCCGACTCGGCGGTCGATATGGCGGTCGGTGTCGGATCGGCCGGAGTCAGGATGCTCGGCGTCGCCGTCTGGGCCTCGCGCGGCCACAGCAGCCCCAGCGCGGCGACCGCGCCTGCGGTCACCGCGGCGACGGCGACAAGTCGTCCGCGTGGAGCGCGCCGCGCCTCAGTTGATGTGAGAGGCGACCCGTGGGCCGTGTGCGGCGCCGTGAGCGAGACACTCGCGTGACGTGGTCGTCGTGCACGGCCGAGAGCGGTGCGTACCGCGCCGGCCCAGCCACGCACGTCACCGTCGACACCGGCGATGAGCGGGCTCCACCACGACGCACGGTGATCGTCGTCCTCGGGTGCGATCTGTGCGCGGTCTGATCGCGCGAGCGGAGTGTCGGCGTCCGGCAGCGCGGCAGGTGTCGCAGCGGCGAACAGCCGTTCCTCGATCGCGCGAAGGTCCTCGTCGTCGAGACGTCGGAGGCGGCACAGAGCCGCGGCATCCGCCCACAGGTCGCTCGGGCCGCCGATGGCGGCGAGCTGCTCGATGAAGTGGGCGCCGTCGGTCACCATTCCGTCGCCGGCGGAATGCACGAACACGGGGCGGCCGCTCGTCGTCACCCACCAGGATCCCGCGCACAGCTCACCATGGCCGCGGACATGCTCCGCATGGATGCCGCGCAGCACGCCGACGGCGATCGTCACGGCGGCACCGAGGCCCGCGTCGCCGACAGGCAGGGCATCCACGACAGTGCCCAGCGCACGATCGCATGCGTCGACGAGGAGGTCGTGGCCATCGGGACGCCGCCGGATGTCGCGGAGGCCGAGAACGTGCCCGCCGTCCTCGTCACCTCCCCGCCAGTGCTCGCCGATAACGGCGGTGTCGACCACATGCAACGTCGCCCCGTCAACGTCGCGGGCCAGCGCGCCCGGCCAGGGTGCCCGGGGCGGAGCGACGAGGCGGAGGATCACGAGACGGTCGTCGAGCAGGGACATGCGGCAAGACTGCGCCCTCCGTGCTCGGTGCCCACGCTCCGCGCGCGGAGTCGCGGCACGACCATGCCGGTCGGCGGGGTGGGGAGGAGGCGACGCGCCGGTAGGCTGTTCCGCATGGCACGCAGCACGTCTCCCGAGAAGCGCCCCGGCTTCCTCTCCCAGATCCAGACGCTCTTCCGGTTCACCCGCGAGGTGTACCCGTGGCTCGGATGGCTCATCGCGGGCGTGATCGTGCTCGGCATCCTCATCGGTGTCGGCGTCGGCTTCCTGATCCCGCCCGTCGCCGGCTGGAGCGTCATCCTCTGGGGCGTCACGGGTCTCATGTTCGGTGTGCTCGGATCCCTCATGACCATGACTCGGCTGTCGACGCGCGCGATGTACCAGAAGATCGACGGGATGCCGGGCGCGTCCGGTCACGTGCTCTCCACGGCGCTCGGACGCAACTGGCAGGGCGGCGAGTCGCCCGTCGGTGTCAACCCCCGCTCGCAGGATGCGGTCTTCCGCGCGATCGGACGCGGCGGTGTCGTCATCGTCGCCGAGGGTGCGCGCGGGCGGTTGACACGTCTGGTCGCCGATGAGAAGTCCAAGATCCAGCGCGTCGCATCGGGTGTGCCGGTCACAGTGCTCTACGTCGGCCACGGCGACGAGGACGTCGCGATCTCGAAGCTCGCCACGACCATCAAGCGCCTGCCGAAGGCGATCGACCGCGGCACGCAGGCGGCGGTCATCAAGCGTCTCGACTCGGTCTCGCGGGGGCTCTCGTCGCTGCCGATCCCGAAGGGCGTCGACCCGCTCAAGGCGCGGGCACCGCGCCCGCGCTGACCGGCGCACTCAGGCGTATCCGCCGGCGACGATCACCAGCGGATGATCATCGTGCCCGCGAAGACGTCATGCAGACCCCGGTGATCGACGTTCCAGATGAGCGCCGGAAAGAGCAGGAGCAGCAGTACGGTGCGCACGACCGGGCGCCAGAGACCGATCCATCCGCCGGTCGCCTTCACGACCCGCAGGCCCACGAGCCGGTGCCCGGGGCTGCCGCCGATGGTCGGGATGAAGAGCACGTGGAGCAGAGCGAAGATGACGAGCGACGCGACCGCGCTGTAATGGAAGAACGCGAAGGAGATGAGCGCGGACAGCGCTGCGTCGATCGCGTATCCACCGAGCCGTCGACCGAACCGCGCGATACTCAGCCGGCCGGTCTCGGGAAGTCCGAGGCGCTCACCCGGATAGGCTGAAGTCGTCCGCTCATCACTCACGCCGACAGCCTAGACAGCGTCGCGTAACATGCCCGAAACATCCGAGATATCGCCGGGCAACGCCCCGTCGATAGTTTCGGATGCGTCCCGCCGGTGGCGGGCGGAACTTCCCGAATGCCCTACCTCAGGAGTCTCCATGTTCAGTGATTCATCCGAGGTGCTGAAGTTCATCAAGGACGAGGACGTCAAGTTCCTCGACATCCGGTTCACGGATCTCCCTGGTGTCCAGCAGCACTTCAACATTCCCGCTGCGACCGTCGATGAGGACTTCTTCACGGTCGGTCAGCTGTTCGACGGCTCCTCGATCCGCGGCTTCGCGAACATCCACGAGTCCGACATGCAGCTCATCCCCGACGTGTCGACCGCCTACCTCGACCCGTTCCGCGAGGCGAAGACGCTCATCATGCTCTTCGACATCTACAACCCGCGCAACGGTGAGATCTACGCGAAGGACCCGCGTCAGGTCGCCAAGAAGGCGGAGAAGTACCTCGCCTCGACCGGCATCGCCGACACCGCGTTCTTCGCCCCCGAGGCGGAGTTCTACATCTTCGACGACGTGCGCTACGAGGTGAAGCAGAACTCGAGCTTCTACGCCGTCGACTCCGAAGAGGGCGCCTGGAACTCGGGCCGCGTCGAAGAGGGCGGAAACCTCGCGAACAAGACCCCCTACAAGGGTGGCTACTTCCCGGTCTCCCCCGTCGACAAGCAGGCCGACCTGCGTGACGACATCTCGCTCAAGCTCATCGAGGCCGGTCTCATCCTCGAGCGTGCCCACCACGAGGTCGGCACCGGCGGCCAGGCGGAGATCAACTACCGCTTCGACACGATGGTGCATGCGGCGGACGACATCCTGAAGTTCAAGTACATCGTCAAGAACACCGCTCTCGAGTGGGGCAAGGTCGCGACCTTCATGCCGAAGCCGCTCTTCGGCGACAACGGTTCGGGCATGCACACCCACCAGTCGCTGTGGCTCGAGGGCAAGCCGCTGTTCTACGACGAGACCGGCTACGGCGGGCTCTCGGACGTCGCCCGGTGGTACATCGGCGGCATCCTGGCCCACGCGCCGGCGCTGCTCGCGTTCACCAACCCGACGCTGAACTCCTACAAGCGTCTGGTCAAGGGCTACGAGGCCCCGGTCAACCTGGTCTACTCGGCCGGCAACCGCTCGGCGGCCATCCGCATCCCGATCACGGGCACCAACCCGAAGGCCAAGCGCATCGAGTTCCGTGCGCCCGACGCCTCTGGCAACCCGTACCTCGCCTTCGCCGCCCAGCTCATGGCCGGTCTCGACGGCATCCAGAACCGCATCGAGCCGCACGAGCCCGTGGACAAGGACCTGTACGAGCTTCCCCCCGAGGAGGCCAAGAACATCCCGCAGGTCCCGAACTCGCTGCTCGACTCGCTCGAGGCGCTGCGTGCCGACCACGAGTTCCTGACCAAGGGCAACGTGTTCACGCCCGAGCTCATCGAGACGTGGATCGAGTACAAGATCGAGAACGAGATCAAGCCGCTGGCTGCTCGTCCGCACCCGTTCGAGTACGAGCTGTACTTCGGCGTCTGATCGGATGCCTCGTCGAGGGCCCCGGACTGCACATGCAGGCCGGGGCCCTTCGGCGTTCCCCTGCCTGACGCGCCGGTAGCGGCCGGGTTCAGCCGTAGAAGAGGCGCTCGAACACCTGCCGTGCCCGGCGCGAGGTGCGCATCCAGTCCTCCTCGACGCGGGTCGCGGAGCCGGGCGGGTACTCGAGGAGGCGAGCGATGCCCTCGAGGCGCGCGCGATCGGCGGGCAGCACGTCGCTGGTCTGTCCGGAGAGCAGCGTGTTGGCCGACCGGAGACGCGACGCGAGGCGCCAGGCCTCGCTCAGCCGCTCGTAGGCGGGCCGCGGGATGAGTCCCTCGTCCACGGCGACCGATAGCGCGGCGAGCGTGGACGTCGTGCGGAGGGCGGGGAGCCGACCGGCGTGCTCGTGCTGAAGCAGTTGCACGAGCCATTCGACGTCGCTGAGTCCGCCCGGGCCGAGCTTGAGATGGCGCTCCGGCCGAACGCCCTGTGGGAGCCGTTCGCTCTCGACGCGCGCCTTGATGCGTTTGATCTCGCGCAGGCCCTGCACGTCGACATCGCGGGGGTAGCGCACCTCGTCGGCCACCTCGAAGAAGGCCGTGACCAGCTTCACGCTCCCCGCGACGCCGCGAGCGCGAAGGAGTGCCTGCGCCTCCCACGAGAGCGACCAGCGCCGGTAGTACTCCGTGTAGGCGTCGAGCGACCGCGCCAGCGGGCCGTTGCGCCCCTCGGGGCGCAGATCGGCGTCGAGGTCGAGGGGTGCACGATGGTCCTCTGAGGAGGCACGTAGCGCCGCGACGAGGCGCAGGGCGAGCTCGTGGGCGCGCTGCGGGTCGACCCCGTTCGGACGATAGACGTACATGACATCCGCGTCGGAGCCGAAACCGAGCTCGGCGCCGCCGAGGCGGCCCATCGCGATCACGGAGAAGTCGAGCGCGTCGTCCTCGGGAGGGACGACCTCGCGGCGCACGGCCCGGAGGGTCGCCTGGATCGCGACATCCGTGATCGTGGACAGTGCGGCCGCGATCTCATCGATCGTCAGGACGCCGAGCACCGCGCCCATCGCCGTGCGCAGCAGCTCGCGTCGACGCAGCGCCCGCACGGAGCGCATGGCCTCCTCCGTCTCGGGATGCCGCGTCTGGATGGCGCGCGCCTCGTCCTGCAGCGCGACGCCCGACCGCGGCCGCAGCAACGCGTTGTCGTCGAGCCAGGCGACGGACTCCGGGATCCACTCCATCAGCTCGCCGATGTACCGGGAGCCGGACAGCACCCGGGTGAGTCGCTCCGCCGCCCCCGAGGAGTCACGAAGCACTCGCAGGAACCACGCGGTGTCGCCCAGTCGCTCACTCACCCGACGGAACGCGAGGAGGCCGTAGTTGGGGTCGACGCCGTCGGCGAACCAGCGCAGCATCACAGGCATGAGGTGGCGCTGGATCGTGGCCTTGCGACTGAGACCGGAGGTGAGCGCGGCGATGTGGCGCAGCGCCCCCGCCGGGTCGCGGAATCCGATCGCGGTGAGGCGGTCGTGCGCCTGCTCGGGCGACAGCGTGCGCTCCCCCTCGCCCAGCGAGGCGACCGCCGACAGCAGTGGACGGTAGAAGAGCCGCACGTGCACGTCCCGCACGTCGCGCTTGATGCGCTCCCACAGCTCCCAGATCTCCGCAGCCGACCCCGCCAGCCCACTCGTGCGGGCGAGCACACGTCGCTCGTCCTCTTCCCGCGGCATCAGATGGGTCCGGCTCAGACGTCTTAGCTGCACGCGGTGCTCGAGTACCCGCAGCACCCGGTAGTCGGACGCGAAGACCGCGGCATCCGCCCGCCCGATGTAGCCGCCGTCGACGAGCGCCGCGAGGGCGGGCAGTGTGCCGCGCTCGCGCACGGTCGCATCCGTCAATCCGTGTACGAGCTGGAGCAACTGCACCGTGAACTCGACGTCTCGGATGCCACCGGGCCCGAGTTTGAGCTGGAACGGCACGTCGTCGGCGGGGATGTGCTCGGTGACCCGCTCGCGCATGCGCTGCACGCTGTCGACGAAGTTCGTGCGGGCGGCGCTCGACCAGACCTTGGGGGCGACCGCCTCGATGTAGCGTGCGCCGAGGTCCGGATCGCCGGCGATCGCGCGGGCCTTCAGCAGGGCCTGGAACTCCCAGCTCGACGCCCATCGGTCGTAGTACGACAGGTGGGATTCGAGCGTGCGCACGAGAGCGCCCTGCTTGCCCTCCGGACGCAGGTTCGCGTCGACCTCCCACAGGGGCGGCTCGATCTCCATGCTCGAGATGCCGCGCATCGTCTGCACGGCGAGACGGGTGGCGATGTCGACCACGCGGCTGCCGCCGAGCCGCTCGGTGGTGACGTCGTCCGCGTCGCCGACGAAGATGACGTCGACATCGGACACGTAGTTGAGTTCGCGCGCGCCGGTCTTGCCCATCCCGATGATCGCGAGCGCGACCGCAGCGACGTCGTCGCGGGGGAACATGGAAGCCGACAGCCGGGTGCGCGCGACCGCGAGCGATGCCTCCAGCGCCGCCCCCGCGGCATCCGCGAGTGCGGCAGCCACGAGATCGACATGGGCCGGTGCATCGGGGGTGAGCAGGTCGTAGGCCGCGATGCGGGCGAGGAGGGTGCGGTACCGCACGCGTAGCGCCACCCACGAGGCCTCTCCCCCGTCGGCGGCGAAACCGTCGACCGCCTCGACCGACGCGAGAAGCTCGTGAGTGAGTTCGGCGGCGTCCGGCACGGTCGGCTCCCGGCCGAGCAGGTCCGCGAGCTGCGCAGGTCGGCGGAAGTAGAAGTCCGCGAACCCCTCGGACGCCCCCGTAAGCGCCCAGAGCGCGGCCGCGCCCCGGTGATCGGTGAGCACGGGCGCGACCGCGGCGGCATGCCGCCGGGCGACGCGCAGAATGCCGGTCAGCGCCGCATCCGGGTCGCCGACCGTGACCACACCCGAGAGGATCGCATCACGATCGATCCCGCACAGCAGCGCAAGCTCGTCGAGAGCCGCCTCTGCGGCATCCACATGGCCGAAGCCGTAGCGGACGAGGTCGGTGCGCGTGTGCGACCGGTCGGACGTGGCCATCGGCCCGTCAGAGCATCTCGAGGTTGCTCTTCAGCTCGAAAGGCGTGACCTGCGAGCGGTAGCCCTGCCATTCCTTGCGCTTGTTGAGCAGCACGTAGTTGAAGACCTGCTCCCCCAGCGTCTCGGCGACGAGCTCGGACTCCTCCATGAACCGCAGGGCCTGGTCGAGGCTCGTCGGCAGCGGCGCGTAGCCGAGGGCGCGGCGCTCAGAGTCACTGAGCGACCACACGTTGTCCTCGGCCTCCGCCGGCAGCTCGTACTCCTCTTCGATGCCCTTCAGGCCCGCCGCGAGGAGCAGCGCGAAGGCGAGGTACGGGTTCGCGGCCGAATCGAGCGCACGGTACTCGACACGCGAGGACTGACCCTTGTTCGGCTTGTACAGCGGAACGCGCACGAGGGCGGAGCGGTTGTTGTGGCCCCAGCAGATGAAGCTGGGGGCCTCGTCGCCGCCCCACAGCCGCTTGTACGAGTTCACGAACTGGTTGGTGACGGCCGAGATCTCGTTCGCGTGACGCAGCAGCCCCGCGATGAAGTGTCGGCCGACCTTCGAGAGCTGGTACTGGGCGCCCTCCTCGTAGAAGGCGTTCTGGTCGCCCTCGAAGAGTGAGATGTGCGTGTGCATGCCCGATCCGGGCTGTCCGCTCAGCGGCTTCGGCATGAACGTCGCGTAGACGCCCTGCTCGATCGCCACCTCCTTGATCACCGTGCGGAAAGTCATGATGTTGTCGGCCGTCGTCAGTGCGTCGGCGTAGCGCAGGTCGATCTCGTTCTGACCGGGGCCGCCCTCGTGGTGGCTGTACTCGACCGAGATGCCGAGGTCTTCGAGCATGCGCACCGACCGCCGACGGAAGTCGTGCGCCGTGCCGCCGGGCACGTTGTCGAAGTAGCCGGCCGAGTCGACGGGCTCGGGTCCGTCGGGGCCGTACGACGACGACTTGAGCAGGTAGAACTCGATCTCGGGGTGCGTGTAGAACGTGAAGCCGGCGTCGGCGGCCTTCGCCAGCGCACGCTTGAGCACGTGACGCGGGTCCGCGACCGCGGGCTGTCCGTCGGGCGTCGTGATGTCGCAGAACATGCGCGCCGTCGGGTCGACCTCGCCCCGCCATGGCAGGATCTGGAACGTCGTCGGGTCGGCGTGCGCCAGCAGATCCGACTCGTACGAGCGGGTGAGGCCCTCGATCGCAGAGCCGTCGAAACCGAGGCCCTCGCTGAACGCGCCCTCCACCTCGGCCGGGGCGATCGCCACCGACTTCAGGGTGCCGATCACATCGGTGAACCAGAGGCGGACGAACTTGACGCCGCGCTCCTCGATCGTGCGCAGCACGAAGTCCCGCTGCTTGTCCATCGCGTGCCTCTCCTCGGACGAGTGTGTGCGTCCAGCCTATTTCGTCCGGAGCCCCGTGCGACGCACCTCAGGCGTCGTCGCGCGCGTCGTCCTCGGACCACTTGCGGGAACGCTCCGCGATGATCTCCGGAGCGCGCGCCGCCTCCTCTGCCGTGGCGAAGGGACCCGCGCGGTCGACCGCGGGTGAGAGGAGTCCGTGCTCGACCTGCTTGGTGGTCAGGTTGTACCAGTAGCTGTTCTCGTCGTCGCTCACGGGTGCCCTCCTCGGCGTCACGTTGGTCCGATCCTACTGAGCACCCCTGTCGGCATGGATAGGCTTCTCGCATGGCTACAGAGAAGTCGCGCGCAGTCGGAATCGACATCGGTGGAACGGGTATCAAGGGCGGTGTCGTCGACTTGGTCGCCGGCGAGCTGGTGAGTGAGCGCATCAAGGTGCCCACGCCCAAGGGCGCGGAGCCGAAGGACGTGCTCGCCGCGGTGCAGCAGGTGCTCGAGACGCTCGAGGTGAGTGGCTCCGACCTCGAGCTCGGCGTCGCGTTCCCGGCCATCGTCAAGAACGGTCGCACGCTGTCGGCGGCGAACGTCGCCGAGACCTGGATCGACTTCCCGGCAGAGGAATTCTTCGAGCAGGGGCTGGGGCGCGGCATCCACTTCGCCAACGACGCGGATGTCGCGGGCCTCGCAGAGGTGCGCTACGGCGCCGCCCGTGACGCGAAGGGCCTGACGATCCTCACGACCCTCGGCACCGGGATCGGCACCGCGCTGCTCTACAACGGCGTGCTCATCCCGAACTCGGAGCTCGGCCACATCGAGCGCAAGAACCACCGCAAGGACGCGGAGTTCTACGCGGCGTATTCGGCGATGGAGCGCGACGAGCTGACGTGGAAGAAGTGGGCCAAGCGCCTGCAGTGGTACTACTCCCACCTCGAGGCGCTCTTCAGCCCCGACCTGTTCGTCGTGGGCGGCGGCGTCTCCAAGCACGCGGACGAGTTCCTGAGCCTGCTGAAGCTGCGCACTCCGATCATCCCGGCGGTGCACCAGAACAACGCCGGCATCATCGGCGCGGCTTCGCTCGCTCTGGACTGATCGGCGCTGATCCGGCGTATCGGCGGGCGAATGGGCCGGCCGATACGCCGGGTTCTGTCCCGGGGCGAACCCCGGTGACGGTCATCTCTCTCGGCGTCACGTTGCCGTGACGCTCCAGCGGCCTACCCGGGGACTCGGCGGGCCGCGTCAACATCCCCTGTCTGGCCTTGCTCCGGGCGAGGTTTACCGTGCGGGGCGCGTCACCGCGCCCCCGGTGGTCTCTTACACCACCCTTTCACCCTTACCGGCTGCTGCCGGCGGTCTGCTCTCTGTGGCACTGTCTCGCGGATTGCTCCGGGTGGGTGTTACCCACCGCCCTGCCCTGCGGAGCCCGGACGTTCCTCGGCGCGGTCTCCCGCGACGCGACCGTCTGGCCGACCCATTCGCGTCTTGGATTCTACCGGCGCCGACCTCTTACGACTTCCCCGCGTCGGGGGCGATGCGCACGTCGAGCGGGAAGTCGATGGGGAACTCGCCGAACAGAAGGCGGCCGGCGCGCGCCGCGGCATCCGTCACGATCGCGGCGACCCGGTCGGCGAGTTCGGCCGGCGTGTGCACGATGATCTCGTCGTGCAGGAAGAAGGCGATGTGCGGTGCGCCCGACTGGGCAGGACCGGATGCCGCGGCTTCCGCGCCGGGCGCCGTGAGCGCGAGCAGTGACCGCCGCGTCTCGGCGAGCCAGCACAGCGCCCATTCCGCGGCGGTGCCCTGCACGACGTAGTTGCGGGTGAACCGCCCGCGGTCGCGGGCTCGTCGTCGAGCCTGCTGCTCGGTGGCCGCGTCGCTCTCGTCGAGCGAGGCCTCGAACTGGGAGCGGGTGAACGCGGATCCGGCGGGTGGCGAGGTGCGGCCGAGCCAGGTGGAGACGACGCGCCCCTCCTCGCCGGCCACGGCGGCGTCGTCGACGAGCCGCATCGCGGCGGGGAACGCACGGCGCAGGCGTGGCACGAGGCGGCCGCTGTCGCCGGTCGTTGCGCCGTACATCGCACCGAGCACGGCGATCTTCGCCTCTTGGCGGGTGGTCACGGCACCGGTGCGCACGATGCCGGCGTACAGGTCGGTGCCCGCGGCCGCACGCGCCATCGCCCGGTCGCGCGACATTCCGGCGAGCACCCGCGGCTCGAGCTGGGCGACGTCGGCGCTGACGAGCAGCCAGCCGGGATCGGCGCGCACCGCGGGGCGCAGGGACCGCGGGATCTGAAGCGCGCCGCCGCCGCTCGATGCCCAGCGTCCCGTGACGACGCCGCTCGGCACGTACACGGGCCGGAAGCGGCCGCCGTGCACCCACGTCGCGATCCAGCTCTCGCCGTTCGCTGTGAGCAGCCGCATCAGGCGCTTGTACGCGAGCAGCGGGGCGACCACCGGATGGTCGAGGTCCTCCAGCTCCCATTTGCTGGTCGACGTGACGGCGAGTCCCGCCCGATGCAGGGCGCGCAGCAGGCGCGGCGGGGAATCGAGCGCGACGTCGGGATCGTCGAGGGCGGTTCGCACGGCGGCGGCCGCGGCATCCACATGGCGCCTGCTGCCCCCGACCCGCTCGCCCAACGTCTTGTCGAGCAGCCTCGTGTGGGTGGCGACGTCCCACGGGAGGCCGGCTGCCCGCATCTCGGCGGCAACGAGCGCTCCCGTCGATTCCGCGACGGCGAGGAGTCTCAGCCGGCCGGATGCCGCGTCGAGCGCGGCCAACTGCGCGGCGAACTCCCGGTGGCCGCTCGCGAGATCCGACGGCGCAACGCGCGCGGCGATCGTCTCGACCTCGAACAGCGCCTCGCGTGAGTCGGGCGCCTCCTCCCAGGCCGCGGGCGCGGACCACGCGGCATGCGTCGGCAGCCGTGCGGACTCGGGCACCGACTCGGCGGTGCGCAGAATCGCCCGTACCGCGCGGAGATCGTGCACCCGCCGCACGCGCACGCCGGCGGCCAGAAGCGGCGGATACCAGCGCGCCGTGTCGCTCCACACCCAGCGCACGTCGTCGGTGTGCGTGCGCGCCAGTTCGATCAGTCCCCCGGACGTCACGCCCGCACGAGAGATCTCGGCGCCCGCGCCATCGAGCTCGACGACAGTGATCTCCCCGTCCCCGTCCGTGCCGACGAGTCGCCACGCCGGTGACGGCTCAGACGCGGACATGCGTCCGCGTCGGGCTCACAGCCCGGACTCCTCCGTGCGTACGAGGATGCAGCCGCACTGCGGGCACTCGACCACATCGTCGTCGGCGGCCGAGCGCACGGCCTGCAGCTCGGTGCCGGAGAGCTCCATGCGGCATCCCTCGCACGTGCGGCGACGCAGGAGAGCGGCACCGGCGTTGCGGGTCGCGAGGAGGTCGTACCGGGCCAGCAGATCGGCGGGCACCCCTGCGGCCACACCGGCGCGGTCGCGCTCGGCGGTCGACCGGCGCTGGTTCTGCACCGCCGCCTCCGCGCCCGCTGCGGCCTCGAGGGCGTCCCGCTCGTCGACGAGCGCCGCCACGATCGCCTCGGCGTCGGCCACCGCCGCAGCCGCGGACTCGACGCGCTCCATCGCCTCGAGCTCGGCGTCTTCGAGCGTGCGGGTGCGGCGGGCGAGCGAGTCGAGCTCGCTCTCGAGCGCCTGCGCGTCCTTCGGGTTGGTTGACGCGGCGAGACGGGCCTCGTCGCGTGCGCGGCGCTCGGAGACGACCTTCACGTCGGCCTCGATGCGCGCGACCTCGAGATCGGCGTCTTCTTTGGCCCCCAGCAGGTCGGTGACGACACGGGATGCCGCGGCGACCTCACCCTGCAGAGCGGCGAGGCGAGGCGCCTGTGCCGGCTTGGAGAGCGCGTGCACGGCCTGCCGGATGCGGATGTCGAGGTCGACGACGTCGAGGAGGGCGCGTTGGTCGGCGGGTCGGGCTTTCACCCTCTCAACCTACGGCAGGCGGGCGACGTCGCGACCGGAAGTGGGCCCTGCCGGGATCGAACCGACGACATCCACGGTGTAAACGTGGCGCTCTACCAGCTGAGCTAAAGGCCCTCGGGGCCGAGTGTACGAGACATCCGCTCTTCGTGCGGCCCGATCAGAGGGTGCGTGGGGCGCGCTGACACCGGTGCCGCCGATCTTCGTCTGCGGCGGCGCTAGGCTATCCGTCGGCGTTGTAGACCGCGGACAAAGCCGCCGGTCTCGGTGATCTGATCTGGCACGACCTGCCAGCCCGACGAAAGGTGCCTCGTGACTGTTCACGACCAGGATCCCTACTCGCAAGGCCCCCTCGACAGCGACCCTGAAGAGACGTCCGAGTGGCAGGAATCCCTGCAGCAGCTCGTCGACGCCAAGGGTCACGGTCGCGGGCGCGAGATCATGCTCAGCCTGCTGAAGACCTCGCGAGAGCTGCACCTCGGCGTGCCGACGGTGCCGACCACCGACTACATCAACACGATCGCGCCCGAGAACGAGCCCGAGTTCCCCGGTGACGAGGAGATCGAGCGCCGCTACCGCGCGTGGATCCGCTGGAACGCGGCCATCACCGTGCACCGCGCGCAGCGTCCCGGCATCGGCGTCGGCGGCCACATCTCGACCTACGCGTCGTCGGCGGCGCTCTACGAGGTGGGCTTCAACCACTTCTTCCGCGGCCAGAACCACCCCTCGGGCGGCGACCAGATCTTCTTCCAGGGCCACGCCTCCCCCGGCATGTACGCCCGCTCGTTCCTCGAGGGACGCCTCACCGAGCAGCAGCTCGACGGCTTCCGCCAGGAGAAGTCGGCCTTCCCGAACGGCCTCCCCTCCTACCCGCACCCGCGCCTCATGCCGGAGTACTGGCAGTTCCCGACCGTGTCGATGGGCCTCGGGCCGATCAACGCGATCTACCAGGCGATGACGAACAAGTACCTCACCAACCGGGGCATCAAGGACGTCTCCGACTCGCACGTGTGGGCGTTCCTCGGTGACGGCGAGATGGATGAGGTCGAGAGCCGCGGTCAGCTCCAGGTCGCGGCCAACGAGGGCCTGGACAACCTGACGTTCATCGTCAACTGCAACCTGCAGCGCCTCGACGGACCCGTGCGCGGCAACGGCAAGATCATCCAGGAGCTCGAGAGCTTCTTCCGCGGCGCCGGCTGGAACGTCATCAAGGTCGTGTGGGGCCGCGAATGGGACGACCTGCTCGCCCGCGACAGCGACGGCGCGCTGCTCAACCTCATGAACATCACGCCCGACGGCGACTACCAGACCTACAAGGCCGAGAACGGCGCCTACGTGCGCCAGCACTTCTTCGGCCGGGACGAGCGCACCGCCGCCCTGGTCAAGGACTACAGCGACGAGCAGATCTGGAACCTCAAGCGCGGCGGTCACGACTATCGCAAGGTCTACGCCGCGTTCAAGGCCGCCGTCGAGCACAAGGGCCAACCCACCGTCATCCTCGCCAAGACCATCAAGGGCTACGGCCTCGGTCCGCACTTCGAGGGCCGCAACGCGACCCACCAGATGAAGAAGATGACCCTTGACGACCTGAAGCTGTTCCGCGACGCGATGCACATCCCGGTCACGGACGCGAAGCTCGAGGAGAACCCGTACCTGCCCCCTTACTACAACCCGGGACCGCAGGACGAGACCATCCAGTACCTGCTCGAGCGTCGCCAGGCCCTCGGCGGATACCTGCCGGAGCGCCGCTCGCACCACGTCGGCATCGAGCTGCCGGGCGACGCGGCCTACGCGCTGCCGAAGAAGGGCTCGGGCACGCAGGAGATCGCCACCACGATGGCGTTCGTGCGTCTGCTGAAGGACCTCTTGCGGGTCAAGGACTTCGGCAACCGCATCGTGCCGATCATCCCCGACGAGGCGCGCACCTTCGGCATGGACGCGTACTTCCCGACGGCGAAGATCTACAACCCGAACGGCCAGAACTACACGTCGGTCGACCGCGAGCTGCTACTGGCCTACAAGGAGAGCCCGCAGGGCCAGATCGTCCACGTCGGCATCAACGAGGCCGGCGCCCTCGCGGCCTTCACCGGTGTCGGCACCTCGTACGCGACGCACGGCGAGCCGCTCATCCCGGTCTACGTGTTCTACTCGCAGTTCGGCTTCCAGCGCACCGGCGACGCGAACTGGGCCGCGGGCGACCAGATGGCGCGCGGCTTCGTGGTCGGCGCCACCGCCGGTCGCACCACCCTCACGGGTGAGGGCCTGCAGCACGCCGACGGCCACTCGCACCTGCTCGCGGCCACGAACCCCGCCACGGTCTCGTACGACCCCGCCTACGGCTACGAGATCGCCCACATCGTGCGCTCCGGCATCGACCGCATGTACGGCGGCAGCCACAGCGACCCGAACGTCATGTACTACCTGACGGTCTACAACGAGCCGATCGTGCAGCCTGCCGAGCCGGCGGATGTCGACGTCGACGGCATCGTGCGCGGCATCCACCGCATCTCCACCGTCGCGGCCGAGGGCGCCGCGCACGCGCAGCTGCTCGCGAGCGGTGTGGGCGTGCCGTGGGCGCTCGAGGCGCAGCAGCTCCTGAAGGACGACTGGGGCGTGGGCTCGGATGTGTGGTCGGTCACCTCGTGGACCGAGCTGCGCCGCGACGGCCTCGCCGCCGACGAGCACAACTTCCTGCACCCCGACGAGGAGCCGGTCACGGCCTACCTCACGCAGAAGCTCGCCGGAACGCCCGGCCCGGTCGTCGCGGTGAGCGACTTCATGCACGCCGTGCAGGACCAGATCCGTCCGTGGGTGCAGCACAATTTCTGGACGCTCGGCGCCGACGGCTTCGGCTTCTCCGACACGCGTGCCGCGGCACGACGCTTCTTCAAGATCGACGGACCGTCGATCGTCGTGCGTGCCCTCCAGGCGCTCGCGGCCGAGGGTGCGGTCGATCGTGCGCTGGTCGGTCAGGCGATCCAGAAGTACCGTCTGCACGACGTGACCGCGGGCACGACGGGCAACGCCGGCGGCGAGAGCTGACCGACGTGCCGGCGACGCCGCCCGGACACGAGCTGCCCGTCGACAAGTCGGGGACCCTTGCGTGGCTGCGCAAGGTCTCCGGCGACCTCGCCACGGCGACGCTCACCCGGCTCGAGGCGACGCTTCCGTGGTACTCCGACATGCCGCCGGCGCGGCGCTCGGCGGTGGGCCTGGTCGCTCAGGCCGGCATCACCTCGTTCATCCAGTGGTACGACGATCCGAAGTCGACCCCCTGGATCGCGTCGGACATCTTCGCCGCCGCGCCGCGGGAGCTGCTGCGCAGCGTGAGCCTGCAGCAGACGCTCCAGCTGATCCGGGTGACGGTGGAGGTCACCGAGGAGCGCATCGCCGACAAGGACTCGCGCCTGCGCGAGGCGGCGCTGCTCTACTCGCGCGAGGTCGCGTTCGCGGCGGCCGACGTCTACGCCCGCGCCGCTGAGGCGCGGGGCCTCTGGGATGCGCGCCTCGAGGCGCTCGTGGTCGACTCGATCCTCAGCGGCGAGGCCGACGACGAGCTGCCGAGCCGTATCGCGGCCCTCGGCTGGCACGGACACGGCGAGGTCGCGGTGCTCGTGGGCACGACGCCCCCGCAGTTCGACGTCGACCAGTTGCGCCGCATGGCGCGCAAGCTCGGTGTCGACGTGCTCGTGGGCGTGCAGGGCTCGCGGCTCGTGCTCGTGATCGGTCGCAGCGAGGCCGGCCAGCGCACGGGTGAGGATGTCGCAGACCTCCCCTTCCCCGAGATCGCCCGGCGCCTCGAGCCGGGATTCGGCACGGGGCACCTGGTGCTCGGCCCGACGGTGCCGGCGCTCGTCGACGCGAGCCAGAGCGCCCGCGCGGCTCTCGCCGGGTTCGCGGTGGCCGGCGCATGGCGCAACGCGCCGCGTCCGGTGGACGCCGACGATCTGCTGCCCGAACGTGCCCTCGCGGGCGACCCGCTCGCCAAGCGCACGCTCGTCGAGAAGATCTACCGTCCGTTGAAGGCCCACAGCTCCGATCTCGTGACCACGCTCTGGAGCTACCTCGACAACGGCCGATCGCTCGAGGCGACGGCTCGCGAGCTGTTCGTTCACCCCAACACGGTGCGCTACCGACTGAAGCGCGTCTCGGACGTGATCGGCTGGGACGCGACGGGTCCGCGCGAGGCGCTCATCCTGCAGACGGCGCTCGTTCTCGGGGCGATCGGCAGTGACGTCACGCGTCGCCGTGCCGGTGTTCCTCGGCGCGCATGAGCCACGTCGCTGTAGGGCGCGCACAAAGCATCCGGTCATCCTTGTGCGTACCTCGCCAGTGCGCCGCCCGGTTCCTTGGCAGGATGGAACGGTGATCATCGCGGTGTTCCCCGGTCAGGGTTCGCAGACCCCCGGCTTCCTCAGTCCTTGGCTCGAGCTCGACGGCGCGACTGACCGGTTGTCGTCGTTCTCGGAGGCAGCGGGTGTCGACCTCGCCGCCGCCGGCACCGAGTGGGATGCCGACGCGATCCGCGACACGCAGGTCGCTCAGCCGCTCATCGTCGGCGCGAGCCTCCTCTCCTACGCCGCCTTCGTCGAGGCGGCGGGCACCACGCCCGCGGGTGTGGCCGGTCACTCCGTCGGTGAACTGGCCGCCCTCGCCGCGGCAGGCGTGCTCTCCCCCGTCGACGCACTCACTCTCGCGGGCGTGCGGGGTCGTGCGATGGCGGATGCCGCGGCCCAGACGCCGACCGGCATGAGCGCAATCCTCGGGGGCGACGAAGCCGCGGTGCTGGCGCGTCTCGCCGAGCTCGACCTCACCCCGGCCAACCACAACGGTGCCGGCCAGATCGTCGCCGCCGGCGCCCTCCCCGCCCTGGCAGTCCTCGCCGAGGCGCCGGTGCCGGCGACGCGGGTCATCCCGCTCCAGGTCGCCGGCGCGTTCCACACGTCCTACATGGCCCCGGCCGTCGACGCGCTGCGGGAGGCCGCGGCATCCGTCGCGGTGAGCGACCCGCAGACCACCCTCTGGACGAATGCCGACGGCACCGTCGTCGATGACGGCCCCCGGGCGGTCGAGCTGCTCATCGGACAGGTGGCCTCCCCCGTGCGCTGGGATCTGTGCATGGCCTCGTTCGCCGAGGCGGGCGTGACGGGCATCATCGAATTCGCGCCGGCGGGAACGCTCGTCGGCCTCGCCAAGCGCGCGCTGCGCGGAGTGCCGTCGGTTGCCGTCAAGACACCCGACGACCTCGACGCCGCCGTCGCGCTGCTGAAGGGATCCGCCGCATGAGCGCACCCGTGCTGAAGCAGGGCAGCGGCCCCGCGTTCACCCGCATCTACTCGTACGGGGCCGCCCGTGGCGAGAACGCGGTGCCGAACGACGATCTGGTCGCCGCGATCGACTCGAGCGACGAGTGGATCCGCCAGCGCACCGGCATCATCACGCGGACGCGCGCGGTGCACGGCACGAGCGCGACCGATCTCGCCACCGCGGCCGGTCGGGAGGCGATCGAGCGTTCCGGAGTGCCGGCCGACCAGATCGACCTCGTCATCGTCGCGACCATCAGCAACTCCCGCCAGACCCCGTCGATGTCGGCCGTCGTCGCCGACCGCGTCGGAGCGAACCCGGCCGCCGCCTACGACTCGAACGCCGCGTGCGCCGGATTCGCCTACGGTGTCGCCCAGGCCGATGCACTCATCCGCACCGGCGGGGCGCACTACGCCCTCGTCATCGGCGCCGAGAAGCTCTCCGACGTCGTCGACCCGACCGACCGCAGCATCTCGTTCCTCCTGGGCGACGGCGCAGGAGCCGTGGTCATCGGACCGAGTGACTTCCCCGGCATCTCCCGCACCGTGTGGGGCTCCGACGGCTCCAAGGCCGAGGCCGTCGGCATGAACGCGACCCTCACCGAGTTCCGTGACGGCGAGGCTGCCTGGCCGACGCTCCGTCAGGAAGGCCAGACCGTCTTCCGCTGGGCCGTCTGGGAGATGGCGAAGGCCGCGCGCCTCGCCCTCGAGGAGGCGGGGGTGGAGGCATCCGATCTGGCCGCCTTCGTGCCGCACCAGGCCAACATGCGCATCATCGATGAGTTCGCCAAGCAGCTGGGGCTGCCCGAGAGCGTGGTCATCGGCCGTGACATCGCGACGACGGGCAACACGTCGGCGGCGTCCATCCCGCTCGCCACGCATCGTCTGCTCGAAGAGCACCCCGAGCTCAGCGGCGGCCTGTGCCTGCAGATCGGATTCGGGGCCGGGCTCGTCTACGGCGCGCAGGTGGTCGTGCTCCCGTGAGCGCCGCAGCGGCGCCCCTAAACTGATTCGCGGCCTTGCGGCTGCTGTCCACACCCCACAGAGAAGGAGAAACCCATGGCCCTTTCGACCGAAGAGGTCCTCGCCGGCCTCGCCGAGCTCATCACCGACGAGACGGGCATCTCGGCCGACGAGGTCGCGCTCGAGAAGTCGTTCACCGACGACCTCGACATCGACTCGATCTCGATGATGACCATCGTCGTCAACGCCGAAGAGAAGTTCGGCGTGACGATCCCCGACGACGAGGTCAAGAACCTCAAGACCGTCGGCGACGCAGTCACCTTCATCACCTCGAACCAGGCGTGAGTCCCGTCCGGTGGGGGCGTGAGCCCCCACCGGGAAGAACAGGAAGCAATATGACGTCCCCTCGCATCGTCGTCACCGGAATCGGCGCGTCGTCCCCCATCGGCGGCACGGCTCCCGACAGCTGGAACGCGCTCCTCGACGGCGCCAGCGGCGCCCGCTCGCTCGAGCACGACTGGGTCGCCCGCTACGAGCTGCCGGTCACCTTCGCGGCCGAGGCGCTCGTGCGTCCCGATACCGTGCTGGAGCGCCCGGTGGCCAAGCGTCTCGATCCGGCCTCGCAGTTCGCCCTCGTCGCCGCCCAGGAGGCCTGGGCCGACGCGGGTGCGCCCGACGTCGAGCCCGAGCGTCTCGGTGTCGACTTCGCGACCGGAATCGGCGGCGTATGGACGCTGCTCGATGCGTGGGACACTCTGCGTGAGAAGGGTCCCCGTCGGGTCATGCCCATGACGGTGCCCATGCTCATGCCGAACGCTGCAGCGGGCAACCTGTCGCTCCACTTCGGCGCGCGGGCATTCGCCCGGACCGTCGCGAGCGCGTGCGCGTCGAGCACCGAGTCGATCGTCAACGCGGTCGAGCACATCCAGGACGGCCTCGCCGACATCGTGATCGCCGGCGGCACCGAATCGGCCGTTCACCCCATCACACTCGCCGCGTTCGCGTCGATGCAGGCGCTCTCGCGTCGCAACGACTCGCCCGGCACGGCGTCCCGGCCGGCGAGCATCGACCGCGACGGCTTCGTCATGGGCGAGGGCGCCGCGGCGCTCGTGCTCGAGCGTGAAGACCACGCTCTCGCTCGCGGAGCGAAGATCTACGCGGTCGTCGTCGGCGGCGGCGTCACCGCCGACTCGTACCACATCACCGCCAATGACCCCGAGGGCCGCGGCGCGGCGCGTGCCGTGCAGCAGGCGCTGGCGGCGGCGGGTGCGAGCCCCGACGAGGTCACGCACATCAATGCGCACGCGACATCCACCCCTGTCGGCGACCCGAACGAGTACCAGGCCCTGCGAGCGGTGTTCGGCGCCCGGATCGACGAGATCCCGGTGTCAGCCACGAAGGCGTCGACCGGTCACCTCCTGGGCGGCACCGGAGCCCTCGAGGCCATGTTCACGATCCGCGCGATCCAGGAGCGCATCGCGCCGCCGACGATCAACCTCACCGAGCAGGACCCGGAGGTGCCGTTCCGACTGTCGGGCAGCACCCAGGCGCTCGGCGCCGGCGACCAGCTCGCCATCAGCAACTCTTTCGGGTTCGGCGGTCACAATGCCGTCGTGGCGTTCCGAAACGTCTGACCACCGACACCACGAAGGCCCCCGGCACACTGCCGGGGGCCTTCGTCATGGTCGGGCATCGACCGCGTTCCCACCGCCGGGACGATTCACCGGCGCTCGGTAGTGGCGTGTCGTCTGCCCGGGGTCTGGGTCAGCCCACCTTGTGGAGCCAGACGACCGGTACCTCGTCGCCCGCATGGCGGAACGGTTCGAGCTCCTCGTCCCACGCTGCTCCGAGAGCAACATCCAGCTCACGTCGCAACTCCGCCGCATCACCCAGCGACACCTCGAGGGCGTAACGCAGCCGGTCCTCGGGGACGACCACGTTGCCCGCAGCGTCGGTGGGCGCGAAGTGAATGCCGAGGTCCGGTGTGTGCATCCAGCGCCCGCCGTCCGTGCCCCGAGCCGGATCCTCGGTGACCTCGTAGCGCAGGTGCTCCCAGCCGCGCATCGCGCTCGCCAGGGCCGCCCCTGTGCCGGCGGGGCCCTCCCACGCGAATTCGGTGCGACGAGCGCCCGGCAGCACGGGCTGCGCGATCCACTCGAAGTTCAGCGCCTTGCCGAACACGCGACCGGCCGCCCATTCCAGGTGCGGGCACAACGCCTTCGGCGCGGAGTGGATGTAGATCACGCCGCGCGTCTGTGATGTCGCCATCGGTTCTCCATTCGTCAGGTGCGTCTTCCCCTACGACCTGATCGGAACGATGGCTCTTCGGTTATGCGGTCATTATCACCCGGCCGGGGCCGGAATGACAAGACTGTGATTCGAGTGGGGCGGGTGGGACTTGAACCCACGATCGTCGGGTTATGAGCCCGCTGCCTTGACCAGCTTGGCCACCGCCCCGTGCGGCACGCCGCATCAGCGAGCCTAGTGGGAGCCGCCGCGCGGGATGGGCAGCTCCTGGCTGTCGCTGATGACCTGCGGATGATTGCGGGCCAGTGAGAAGACGCCGTACACCGCGATCGCGCCGGCGACGACGAACCCGATCATCGGCCCGATGCCCGCGGTGGCTGCCTCCTGGAGGACGACGAGGCCGATGAGCACGGCGACCATCGGGTCGATGACGGTCAGGCCGGCGATGACGAGGTCGGGGGGTCCTGCGGAGTATGCCGTCTGTACGAAGTACGCACCGAGGGCGACCGCGGCGAGGAGCGCGACGAGACAGGTGAGGGTGAGCCATTCGAAATCGCCCGCCTGCACGCGTTTGATCACGACCTTCGCGAGCGTCGCGACGAAGCCGTAGATCATTCCGGACGCGACGATGTAGAAGAGCGCACGGCCACCGCGCCGACGCACCCAGATCAACCAGATCGCCGTGAGCGAGCCGACGACGACCACGAGCAGTCCGAGGATGATGAGCAGCTCGCTGTCGGCGACGGGCTGCTCGGTCGCGACGAATGCGGCGATGGTGACGAAGACGAGGATGCCGCCCACGCACGCGATGATCGATCGCACCGACTTAAGGGTGGGTCGGTGGCCGGAGATGCGGGCGTTCAGCAGTGTCGTGATCACGAGCGACACCGCGCCGAGCGGCTGGACGATGATGAGCGGCGCGATCGCGAGGGCCCCGAGCTGGCAGAGGATCGCGAGTCCCAGCATCACGGTGCCGAGCACCCAGGAGGGGCGGCCGAGCAGTCGCAGCAGCTGTGCGCCGCTGAGCCCCGTGCTCGTGCCGCCGAGCGCGTGGTTGACCTTCACGACTCCGCGGTGCTGGTACTGGGCGCCGAACGACATGAACACCGCTCCGAGAAGCGCCAACGGGATACCGAGGAGGATCGCGGGGTCGCGGAACACCCCGACGAGGTTGTTCGTGACGTCGTCGATGGAAAGCGGCACCGTCATCACCGTTCGACACTATCCCGAGACCGGCTCGATAGGCTCGAAGACGTGACCGTTCTGCCGATTCGCATCATGGGTGACCCCGTGCTCCACTCCCCCGCCGCCCCCGTCGACGAGATCACGGACGAGATCCGCACACTGGTGGCGGACATGTTCGAGACGATGGATGCCGCGCCCGGCGTGGGGCTTGCGGCACCGCAGGTGGGGGTCGGGCTGCGGATCTTCACGTACACCTACCAGGACGACGACGGCGCTCCGTGGCGCGGGGTGGTCATCAACCCGGTGCTGTGGATCTCCCCGGCCGAACCCGGCCAGCCGGACCCTGACGAGGAGTCCGAGGGCTGCCTGTCCTTCCCCAGCGAACGGTTCCCGCTGCGCCGCGCCGAGCGCGCCTTGCTGATCGGCACGGACCTGGAGGGCGCCGAGGTGCGCATCGAGGTGTCCGGATGGCGTGCGCGCATCCTGCAGCACGAGTTCGACCACCTCGACGGGGTACTGTACGTCGACCGGCTGGATGACAGCGACTGGAAGACCGTGCAGAAGATTGCGAAGAAGCGCGGCTGGGGTCTTCCCGGTCAGTCGTGGACGCCCGGGATCGACCTCATCGAGGCCTGAACCTCCAGACGAGAAGTCCCGCCTGCGTCGACCGACGCGGCGGGATCTTCTCGTGGCTCCCCGGCTTGGACTCGAACCAAGAACCTATCGGTTAACAGCCGATTGCTCGGGCGCTTCTCGTCGGGTCCTCCGCTATGGAGGGCTCCGTTTAGATAATGCCTGATCATGAGCGAATTGCGGTGCATAGAATCCCGAACTTCATCGTCACCAACATACTCAACGCCACTCGTTGTTACTCGATGAAGCTCGTCCATCCTTGGGGCTGAGAGCCCAAAGTTGGGGGAATGTTGGGGCGGCGAAGAGGCGTCGCGAGCACCGGGAGCGTGTCGCCGCAGGGGTGATTCAAGGAACGGAGGCTCACGCATGTCGACGATCCGGATGGACAACCAGGGCGTCCTGCGCCACACGCAGGGGCGTGAGGGCGGCCAGTTCGCGCCCAAGCCGATCACCGCTCCCACCGAACCGCTGAGCAGCATCAACGACGCCGAGACGCTGCGAGCTCGAGTGCGTGCGATGTTCCATCAGATCGTGGCGCCATCGTCGAACCCGGCGGAGCTTGCCGGCGGCTCCCGCCTCAAGGAGGATCCTCCCCGTAGCGGGTCGCCCTCGCCCGGGCACGCACGCGAGCGCACGCTCGTCACGAGCGTCACCATCCCCAAGATCGACTCGGCCGTCGCCCCCGTCGTCGTCACCATCCCGTCAGCGCCCGCAGCTGGCGAGACCCCTCACGAGTACCGAGAGTTCGCGGGTCAGCTGTACCGGCAGGTCTGGGGCGTCGAAGACGACCAGGCATCCCGGATCGTTCCCACCGTGCCCGCGTCGTCAGCGTGGGAGCCGACCGTGCCCGGGAAGACCTACCAGCTGCAGCCTGTGCCAGCTGATGTCGACTGGCTGCAGGAGCAGGCGCGCCGAGCGATCACCGCGGACCCCATTCACGCTGTCACTGTCGCGGACGCGGAAGTCGCAGCGCAGGAACGGCTCGCACCGTTCGCGTCGATCGACGGTGAGGTCTGGCAGGCGACCGCGGCGCCCGGCTACAGCGTTCCACTGCCGGACACGGACGCGCCGGGGGTACTGGCAGTTCGAGTGGAGCCCGAGGCGGCGCTGGGGACACCGGGTGTCTTCGGCGCCGACGACTACGCGGGCGCCGTTGCGCAGCTGCACGTCACCGCCGCACGGACGGGACGGATCGCCGAGGAGCCCGACCCTGAACCGCCGATCGTCTGGTTCGGGCGTCAGCAGTCAGGCGCGGATGTCGCCCTGCTCGGCGCCAGCGAGCTCACAGTCGCGAACTTCCGAAGCAACTTCGCCCGGCTGCGCGAGGAGGTCGCACAGATCCCCGGGGCAGTCCAAGGCGATGTCGGCTCGTTCCTCTCCGTCGGTTCCTGGGTGATCGACTACTCCTCGCTGACCGACGAGCAGCAGGGCGCGTACAAGGCCTACGTCCGGTTCGGTGTCGACCGAGGTCTCGTCTGACCCGGAGCTGCCGTCAGTCGCAGAGGTACAGCGATCGTGTCGACTCGTGCGACGACAGCACCTCCATGGTCGCGAGCTGCAGAGCGTTGAGAGGCTGGCCGGAGACGCTCGCCAGCCGCTCAGATGCGCGCTCGACGACGACCGTGGCCGGGACCTTCCCTGAGCGTGCGATGACGCTCGCGCGCGCGAGCAGGGCGTTGGCTCGAGAGTTGGTGACGTTCCCAGCGATGCTGATGACCTCGCCGGTCGCGGCCGAGTACGCGTCCTGCGCGCGGTCGAACCAGACTGCGGCCTCCTCGATCACTTCAGGAAGCCGAGGGCGTCCACGGCCAAGGATGCGGCCGGCGGTCAGCGTGAGCGGGATATCCGACCAGGTGGCCTCGGTTGGGACGGTGAAGACGGCCACGACGGCGCCGAGCCCTGGCGGCTCCCACGGAAGCGCGACGTCGTCGCTCACTGCCGCGTACCGCTTCCGGACGATCACGTCGGTGACGATCGCGTCGTCACGCCACACCCCCGCAGTGGTCATCGCGTCCTCCGTGCTTCGGATGAGCTTGGAGAGGTCGGGCATCTTGTTGGGGAGCGTGCGCCTGGATTTCGGCGCGCCGCTGGGCCGCGGCATGAAGAACTCGATCGTGAGAAGCACCGCCCCATCCAGCGGACGCCACCCGGCGTGATCTTTGATCGCGAGTCTGGCCGCCAACACAACGTCCTGACGCCATGGCTTCACCATCGCGGAGGACTCGACCAGCACCGCATGCCCATTCCGCATGCCCTTGAACGACTTGGACCCCTGCGGTGCAGGGGTCGAGCCCACGGCGAACTCGAGATCGGGCGTGACGAGCTCGCCGGCCGTCGTGCTCTCCGTCATGGTCTCCTCATTTCCCCGTCCACAGGGACGACAGCGCGTCACCCAACGCGGCGCCGGCGAACGCGCCGACGAGCATCGCCGGCGTGTAGATCAGCCGGAGGATGGTCGACGAGTGGGTAGCCCACCACTCCCGCCGTCGGGTGCGTCGTGCGGTGACGACCCACTGGCAGTAGGAACCGGCGCCGGGCGCGACGTAGCTCGAGCGGCGGAGGACCTCCGGCAGCTTCGACTGGCGCAACCCCATGCTCCCTACATGCGCGGTGCGCGGGCCGGTTGCCGCAGGGGTCTTGAGTGAGGTTGGATCGAGGCACCATAGGAGGCCACACCATGAGCGAGGTCAAGCGGCGGAGGTTTCTGAACGAGCCGGGCGAGGGATTGCTTCTCAACAGCGACCCCGTCGAGTTCGTCCGTCGGTTCGATGAGTTCGTTGACGAGAGCGGCCTGCCACCAGAGCGGGTCCTGGCACTCCCCCTGATCTCCGTGCCGCTCCCTGTCGCGACTGTCGGCGAGGACGGTCGCCCGAACCGGTGGTCGGGCGCGAACCCGGCGTTCATGTGGCACCCGCTCATGTGGCTGCCCGCGCATCTTGCTCTCCGATACCGGTACCGCGTGATCGACGATGCGCAAGGCGGCACCGATGTCGACTATGAGATCGAGTCGGACAGTCTGTGGGCTACCCGTGTCGCACTCGAGCTCGTGCATTCGGGCCTCTACAACCCCGAGGACGGGACGTGGCTGGATGTTCTCGCGTACGCGGGTCTCGACATCGAGAACCCGGTCGACCAGGCTCGCGTCGAGCTCTGGTTGAACGGGGCGCACGACGACACCCTCGACGGGATCGACCTTGAACCTCTCGTGCTCGTCCCCGAGGACAGCGAATGGGCTCTGCGGGCAGCCAACGATCTGGTGGAAACCCTCGTGCCCGCACAGTGGTCTCTGATCGCGTCCGGCATCATCGAAGCGGTGGACTCCTACGTCGCTCGCTTCGGGGCGACCGACGCGGCACTGTTGAGCGCACTGAACACGATGGGTCAGGTGGCCGCTCTCGCGCTGCAGGGGGTTCCTGCGGACCCGGAGACAGGCTTCTCCTATGTGGACGTGCTCAGCATGCTCACCGCGGAGGCCCTTGAGCGCGGCGCTGACGTCGCGGCGCTGATGGAGAGCTTCCTGGACGCGCTGGGCGAGATTGCCGTCGACTATCGGCCGTCACTTCAGGCGATGGAAGCGGATGGTCCACTCGCTGTCGCATCTTGACCGCCGGCGTCCCACTGAGGCATCGAAGTGAGCGAATCTGCACCGATCATCGACGATGTTGCAGCAATCCGCTCTAGAATCCTGCCAACGGCTCCGCCTGAAGTGCGGTGCCTCGCGCCGGCGAGGGAGTGGAGGTTGGCATGGACGTGAGTACAGCGATTCAGACGCGGCATGACATCTCCGAGCCAGGCGGGCCGTTCTCCGCCGCGATGATCCTTGACGACAACGCGTGCGGCGTCCTGATGGTCAACTCCGCAGACGGACCAGTGTTCAGCATGGACCCGAGCTTGATGCGGGACCTGCTGAAGCTCCTGACCACCTGCGAATTGGTGCGCGCCGATCTTGCACGCGCTCACCGTTCCACCGTCCTCGAGTTCTAGCGGGACGCACCGTTCTCGTCGATGTCGACGAGCGTCGCCGTGACGAGCGTCATAGCGTCGACCGCGGCGAGGTCCGAGTCGGTGAGAGCGCGCTCGACCCACTCAGCGGTGGAGTACCTGTGGGTCACGTCTGCAGCCGTGGTCGCGACACCAGCGATCGTCACAGGCCAGTCCAGCGCCGCCTGTTCCTCCGCATCGGGGAGAAGGCCGCGCCAGACGACAATCTGCCGGGCACGCAGGACCTTCCGGAGCGTGACGGGAGAGATCGAGTGGATCGGGTACTGAGCCTCGATCTCCGCACGCCGCGTGACGCTGAACGCGTCAGCTTGCCGGTGGTACTCGATCGGGTTCCGCTTCGCGGTCGCAACCGTCCGCGGATCGTTGTCCCACGCCGCGTAGTCACGTCGCAGGTCAGCGACGATCCGGTCCTCCCGCCACTTCCGGAACGCGTGGTCAGCGTTCGACAGGATGCGGTCGGAGATGGGCGCTGACTCGAAGAACTCCGCGAGCGCGGCCGCGGTGTCGAACGTCTCAGGCGGGAAGGCGAACGTGCCCTCTGACTCGTCGGTCAACGACCCCTCCGGCGGTGTGAATGGCTTGTAGTCGAACTTCCCGGCCGCCGTGCGCGGCTGCTCCGTCCCGATGTTACCCATCACTGCCCTCTCTTCGTCTCGACATTGCGGTCTCCCTGCCGGCGAGAACGCTCAGCCTCACGTGCAGCGCGGAACTCCGCCAGGACCGCCGCGTTGTCCTTCTTCTGGTTCGCAACCGCGCGCACCGTCTGCGCGCCAGCTCGCAACGGCGCCGTCGCGTAACGCCCAGCGATCGTCGCGTGAGCGGCGACGTCGGACTCCTTCACGTACGCCACCATCCGGCGTGCCTGCCCGGCGATGATCGCTGCGTCCGCGCGGGCACCGACGGCCTTCGGCGTATTCCATGCGCGCACCGCAGCATCCTGTGTTCGGTCGGCGCCGGTTCGGACTGCGGCGCGTGTGGCGTCCGTGGCCGCGCCCACGCCGAGCTTCGCCCGGTTGGCGATCGCTGCCGGGGAGTCCATGACCGCCGCGGCGACCGCCGTCGCACGGCTGACCTTCTCTCGCTCGCGAGCGGAGATCGCCTCGAGCGCCTCGGTGTTACCTTCGCGTCGCGCGTCCCGGAGCTCCGCTCGGCGTCCTCGACGATCCTGCAGTTCCCGTGCGAGCGGCGTGGACGCGACCGCAGCAGACACCTTCGCGGCCCGATCGCGAGCTTGCCCCTGCAGGTCGCCGGGAGCGGCAGTGCCGTACTGGGCCCGATACCAGCTCCGGGCCTCGTCAAGCTCAGCCCGTTCCGCGAGGGCAGCCTGAGCCCGCTGGGCTTTCGCGCTCGCGCGCTCCGCTTTCGCCAGCGCAGCCACCGACAATGCCGCGGCTGCGGGCGCAGCGGCGGCGGTCCCCGCACCCTTCGGTGCGGCAGCAGCACCCATCCCGGACCGACGCGCCGCCGGGAGCCGGCCGAGGCGCCCACCACTGACCTTATGGAGCGCAGCGTTCTGCGCAATCCGACCCTGCGATCGAGCGAACGACCCAAGCCGCGAGCCGGCGAACCCACCGGCACCTGCGGCTGCTGCAGCGCCGAGCGACCCCGCGGCACCCGCGCGACCCCACGCTCGAGCGCCGCTGACGGTGACAGGCGATGGGAGGCGGAACACGTTCTTGAAGAGGATGTGCACGAGCAGGAGGGCGGCGAGGGGGCTGAAACCTGCCCAGACCATCCCGAACACAGTGCCGGCGCCGAAGAGCGTGTCGCCGAGAGCGATCAGGGTGCGAGCGAACAGCACCACGAACGTCATGATCACTGTCGTCATCGCGGCGAGGATCGTGAGACCGAGGAAGCGGTTGAACGAACGCAGAAGACGGTCCCCGCTGTTCTCCGCGAACATCGCCCCGATCAGGATGAACCACAACGCCACCATGAACATCACGGCACCGAGCTTCGCGATGATCGCGATGACCGACAGGACCGCGAAGGCGATGAACTGGAGGAACGAGCTCACCGAGTACGCCCACGTTGCGGTCGCACCACCCGACGCGTTGACACCCGTCAGCGCGTAGAGGAAGTCGCGGACCTGATCCGGTGACTGGGCGTTCCGAACATGATCGTCAATCCACCCGCGATCACCGGAGACGTTGAACACGGACGGGATCGACTGGGCGCTCCCGTCGTTGCCGGTCGTCGCGTTCCACCATCCGCTGCAGTACTGGTTCGCGTTGGAGCTGTCCATCGTCGCGCCATCGAGCGGGCCCGTTCCCCCTTGGAATCCCTGCCACCCCGCACGCCACTGCCAGTTGATCGTCCCTGAGCTGACACCCGTCGCCTCACACGCCGCCCAGGCCACGTAGCTGGCCGCCGCGTTCGCGGCGGTATCCGGGGCGAAAGGTGCGCGCCGAGCCGCGTTCGATGTGATCGCTGAGTTCCAGTCGGCCGACTCCCCCGCCGCCGTCAGGAAGGCGCTGTCAGAGGGTGTCGCCTGCGCTGTGCGAGTGTCGAGGATCCTGCAGTACATCACCGCCCCGTAGGGGTTGTTGAACCCCGTCTGGATCTTCTGCCAGGTAGTGAGGCCCGTGGAATCCCACAGCGAGTCCGTGACGGAGGTCACCGCGACGAGGCCCGAGTTGCCGGCGATCGACGCTGTCGACTGGATGTTCGCGAGCTGCTTCTGCATCTGGCCGGTCAGCTTCGCGCAGCTGAGCGCACCATCGGCAGTGGAGGAGCTCGAAGTGGTGATCAACGGCTGGATGCCGTCCACGAACCCCTGAGCAGGAAGCTCCGCAAGGTAGCTGACACCGTCGTTGACGGTCTTCACGACCCAACCGGGGGTGAGTGGGAGCGGGCGGTAGGTTCCGTCGCTGGAGGCCGGCGGGTTCGCGAGCGCCTGCGCGCTCATGGCGAACAAAAGCCCGAAGACAACGCACAACCCGAACATGCGTCGCAGCAGCAGCCGCGTCGACCCGGCACGCAAGGACCGGACGATGGTCACGATGAAGACCGCGATGATGACGGTGACGAACAGGCCAGACGCCGCCGCGCCGGCACCGGTCGAGAACAGCGAATGGATGAGGATCCGTGTGACCCCGTCGATCGACGCGCCGACAGAGTCGACGGCATCGAACGTCACCGCGAACCGGGTGATGTTCGCGGTGACCGCAGCGAAGAAGTTACCGATCGCCATCTGCATCGACTGACCGATTCCGCGCTGCGCCTGATCCATCAGCTGCGTGCCGACGAACCCGTCGTACTTCGTGAAGAACGTCGTGGTCGCATCCGACCACCGGTTGATGGTGCGGTAGTCGGTGACGTACAGCGACTGTGCTGCCTGCGCCGCGGTCGGTGTCTGATCATCGGGTACGGCGAACGGGTTCGACGTCGCCTTGTGGGCGGTCAGTGACACCGGGTGAGTGAACGGCGCATCGGCGGGTGTCGCGGACGCACCGGTCAGCGCGAGCCCGCCGAGACCGACGACGGCGGCGACGAGCACCGCAACGAGCGGGCGGGTTCGGCGCAGGTTCATCAGGTGATCAGGTCTCTCATGGTGGGCGCGCCGCGCCGCCGGCGACGTGTGGCGGGCGCGAGGGCAGGTGCGGTCTCGTGCGCGGTACTGGAGGGGACGGTCACGGCCTGGTGCATCGTCAGCTGCGGGAGCGGGATCGGAGAGCCGGCGGCGTAGAGCACCCCTTTCGCGGACCGGCGGGTGTCGAGGATCGCTTGGAAGTTCCGAAGCCGCATGCCCCGCCTCTGCCGCCAGTCCCAGAGCACCAGACCCGCAACGATGAACACTGGGGGTACGAGGAGTGCTCCGGGACCGGACACGAACATCACGAGCGCAGTGACCGGCACTGACGCCACAGCTGAGAGCGCGCTGACGATCAGGGCGTAGCGGCGCACCTCGAACGTGAAGATGACCTGGCGCCGCTCCTCGTTCTTCCGGCGCCCGGTCAGACGGGTGAGGCTGTAGACGTGGGGCATGTCGGGATGCCTTCGAGCTCAGCCGCCCAGCAGCTGCGCGAACCAGCTGAACAGGCGGAGGATGATGCTCACCAGCGCCTGAAGGACGGTGAGGATCGCCGGTCCAGTGATCGTCGGACCGCACAGCAGCGCGCCGAGGATCAGCATCCACCAGGGGAAGCCGGAGATCCCGCCCTGCGACCGGCGCTTCGACCAGATCCACTGCCCGATCGAGCAGAGGATGAGGATGATGCCGATGATGGACAGCACCGTCAGCAGCCCCGCTGGGAGGTTGGAGACAAGCTTGTTGAAGCCGTCGACGAAGTTCATGACCTGGTTCCTCTCGTTCCGCTACTGAGACACCCCTGCGGCACTTCTCAGACGCGCTCTGACTTCTTCAGCGCAGCGAGCCACAGCACGTCCGCGTGGGCCGAGTGCCCGTCGAGGACCTCGGCGACCAGCTGCTGATTCCGGATGTCGAGATCGCCGAACGGCGCGAACAGCGCGACGTCCTCAGCGGGCGTCGACAACCCCTCCATCCATCGGCGAGCCATCCCCGCCACGCCACCGTCGGCGTGCTTCGCGCGCTTGCGGTGCGACGACGCTTCGCTCGAGGTGACGGACTGCGCGATCGCGTTCGGCGCGCCCGTCCGGATGGACACCACACGCCAGACCTCGGCCTTCACACGGGCCTTGTGGGCGACCGTGCCGCTCTCGAACTCGTGGAGCGCGGATGCCGCTGCGTCCTCCTGCTCGTCCCACTCGTCGTGCTCGGGGGCGATGAGGGTGTCCCCGATCGTGATCACGGAGCCGTCTGCGCTCACCCCGACCGGTGCGTCGATGCTGGCGGTCGACTTCTGGACGTAGAAGTCCTCCTTCGCCCGCCGACCCGGCATCTGCGCCATCCGGATCGCGTTCGCGGCCGCCTTCAGCTCGTCGGGCGTCATGCTGCGCCCGTTCTCCTCCCGGAACAGGTCCTCCTGCTCCTGCAGCCGGCGCCGGGCCTGGAAATCCTCGTGGCGCATACCGTGCTGGTACCCCACGGACTGGCGGGTCACGAGGGTGCGTCCGATCAGCTTCAGCAGACCCTTCTCCCCGATCAGCTCCGACAGGTCCCGGGAACGGGTGAGGAGGTCGATCCACGCGTCCTGCGCGACGTCCTCGCCCGTGTCCTCCGAGAGCCGGTAGCTCCGCGCGACCGCTGTCGTTTCGCGCATGATGGTCGCGTGCGCGTCACGTACGCGCACGCGGAAGTGGGCAGCGGCTTCGATGTCCTCCAGCGACGGCTGCTCGCGCAGCTGGTCTTCGTCGTCGGAGAGGTTCGACCCTGGGGCCGAGTTGTGCTTGCGAGCGAACAGGCCCGCCGCGTCGTGGAGGTTGCCGTAGGCGTCGGAGATCGTCATAACCACCATGTGTGCGGCGACGCTCAGATTGTGCGCGGGCTGTTTCAGGCCGCCTTTCCACGCCCCTGCGATGGCGGTTTCCACGTGCGCGCGGCAGCGTCGACGAGCTCGAGGGCGATCTCCATCAGACCCGCCAGTTCCTGGCCGCGCATCACCGCGACCGAGTCGTCAAGGTCACCCAGGGCGACCTCAGCGACCTTCGTTTTCGCCTCGAGCACGCGCTGGATCGGCTCATCCAATGTCCCCATGGCTACGAGGGTCGTGTTCGTGGTTGGGAGTTCCTGGCCGATCCTGTTCGTCCGGTCCTCCGCTTGCTTCACACGAGCGGGAGTCCAGTCCGTCTCCACGAACAGTGCATCGCTCGATCGTGTGAGCGTCAGCCCGACGCTCGCTTTCGTGATGGATGCGACCATCACGGCGATCTTGCCGTCCTGGAAGTCCGCGACGTGAGCGTCGCGGACAGAATCTGACGTGTCGCCCATGATCGCGGCCACACGGCCAAGCGAGGGCGGGATAGCGTTCATCAGCGCGCCGGCAACGTCGACATGGTGGACCCATGCGAGGAGAGGGCGACGATACTCCCGTCCCTTCCCGGGCACGTCATCGAAACCGGTCTGCTCGATGTGCGCTGTCGTCCATTCGATCGCCGCGGGCACCTTCGCCAAACCCGCGGCCCGACGAAGCTGAGAGATGAGCTCGAAGCTGGCGTTGCGGGCGTAGTCCTCCAGCGCGAGAGCGTCGGCAGGGCGGTGGTGATGTTCGAAGTACCACGTCATCCAGGCGTGGACCTTCGCGATGACATCCTTGTGGGCCGCGTGGTACTGGGCGAGCGGCACCTGGACGGGGAACGCCCAGCGGATCTTCGGCGGCAGCTGCGGGAGCGCCTCGAGCTTCTTCCGTCTCACCCACACGTGGTCGCGCATCATGGCGTTCAGCCGCGGGAGGGCCGCCATCTTCGCATGCCATTCGCCGTACCGGTCGGCTCTGCAGAAGTCGTCGAGGAAGGGTGCGCGCCCACCGAAGACTGGCGCGAGCACGCGTGTGAGCTCCAGCAGCGGAACGAGCTGGTGTGGTGCGGCGAACATGGGTGTTCCCGTCACCGCGATCGGTGGATGCTTCGCGGTGGTCCCGACGTTCAACACCGCTTCGCTCCGCGCGGAACCGATGGTCATCATCCGGTGCGCCTCGTCGTAGATCATGACGTCGCACGACCATGCGGCCACTCGAGCGGCGAGTTCACTCCGCGCCGCGAGAAGACTGTCGCCGACGACGAGCACGCCAGTGTCAGGGAACGGCGGCTCCTTGCGGGTCGGGCTGATGACGGTCGGGTTGGGGTCGATACCGGCGATGCGCGCTTCCTTCGCCCAGTTCGAGGTGAGAAGCGGCGGGCACACGATCAGCGTCCGCCGCGCGCGAAGGATCTGCGCAGCCGCAAGAGCTTGGAAGCTCTTCCCAAGGCCGGGCTCATCGAACAGGCAGGTCCGCCCCACGGCGACCGCGTATGCGCCGGCGACCTGGTACGCGAACAAGGGACGCTCGAACGTCGGCAGCTGTCCGATTTCCGCCAGGTCCTCTGCGGGAACCCCGTCGATGTTCAGCGCATTCCCGAGGTAACGTCCGAGCCGGGCGAGGTTCTCGGGAACGGTGACGACGGCGTGCGCGGCTCTCGCCCGTTCGATCGCATTGTCCTGCCAGATGATCCCCGGGCGCGGGACGCCGGCGCGGAGAACGTCCGCGACGTAGATGCGGAAGAGCGACCGGTCCGAGTCCCATACGCACCCGGGCCCCAGGAGCTCGGCTGTTTTCAAGCGGCCGAGCAGCCGTGGACGCACGAACACTGTGCGTCCGTTCTCGGCGAGCTTCGAGATCGGCCACACAAGGTCATCCAGCGTCGGAACGGCGGAGAGCTCCCCGTCGCGCTGATCCCAGTCGAGCTCAATCCCGGCTTCACTCAGCGTGCGAAGCGGTTGGAAGCTGCCGATCCCGTACACCCGCCACTTCGAGATGCCCGGGTCCCAGACGGAAGAGCCGAGGCTGCGCACCCAGTCGAGCATCGTCGTGCCGGGGATGGTGGGGTGTGGCAGCCGCGGGCTGAATGACAGCTCCAGGTACGGGTCGCGGAAGGTGCCGCGCACGCGAGCGAACCCTGTGGTGAAGGTCGGGCGTGTGGCTACCTGGTTCTGCACACCTCCCACATGCGCGGTCCTGTCATCGACAGCCCTGCAGCGTGCTGCTGACGGCTGCCCTGTCGTCGGATGTGATCGTGAGCTCGTACTTCACGAGCACCGCCACGAACTTCGCGACGTACCGGCACTGGAAGGCAGCGTTCGGTGGAAGCCACGCGGATGGTCCGCTGTCTGACTTCGCCGTGTTCTGTGGGCCGCTCACCGCGAGCAGTTCAGCCGGCTCATCGTTCGCGAACGTCTCACGCTCGTCGTCAGACCATGCGTACGCGCCGGACTGCCATGCGTAGCTCAGTGGCACGACGTGGTCGATCTGTACCGCGAGGGATGATGTGTCCCCGCGCGTGAACGCGATCGCCTCGCCGGTGTAGGGGTCAGCCAGGGTGCCGGAGGTAACCGTGCAGTGACCGCTCTTGGTCACCGACGAGAGGTCTCGGGCGAGCACGTCATCACGGGTTGAGCATCCGTTGTGGTCGGTGTCCGCCCAAGCCGGACCGAACTTCGTTCGGTCGTACGACGGTATCCGTGTGGCGGGTCTGGTGGGGATCCCGTCGAGGAAGTTGCGGACCGCGGCGTAATCGATCGGCTGTGTCCCTCCGCTCGTGAGCGTGTTGAAGGTTCCCTGCGCGGCGCCGTTGAGGGCATCCGTCACGCCCTTGGACGCCTGCCCGAACTGGTCGACCTTGGAGGACGCATCCTGCCCGAGGACGATGCCGACACCCTGGAGCACGGTCTGCCACTTGCCCTCGGTGATGAGCACACTGCTGAGGACCCCGAGGATGACGATGCCCAGGATGAGACGGATGATGAAGGCGCGCATACAGATCATGTGTGCGGCGTCAGCCGCTGACCGGCCCCGCCGGCGAGCTGCCTGGCCGAGATCGAGGTGCCGCATCCGGGTCGCGCGCCTCTGTTGCGGGCGCTTTCACCGGCGACCCCGGGCAGCGGAGGGTGAACCAGCATGCCTTCGCGACGGGGCGGCGGTCCTGCAGCCCGTACCGTCCGCAGACGGGGCACGCGGCGACGGTGACCATCGGGCTCATGCGAAGCATCGGGAGGATGTGCGCGAACCGGTCGATGAGGTCCTGCTGGATCGCGGTCAGGTAGACGGTTCGGCGGACATCCTCGGTCGCGCTCAACTCCACCAGCTGCTGCCACGACTCCACATGCAGCAGGCGCATCACGATCGTGGCGATCTGAGCGGCTTGGGCGGCCTCGGGAATGTCCGTGCGATGGCGAACACCACGTGCCGATTTCGCTTTCGTCGCCCTGACCATACTCACCACATGCGCGGTCCCGTGACGTCAGTCGCCGGCGCCGCCCGATCCGGCCATCGTCGGGCTCTGGAACGTGACCGTCTGCTTCGCCGTATTGCAGCCGCTGAAGAACTGCACGTCCTGAACTCGGGAGGCCGCCTCCGGGTCCGGAGTGCCGATTGCGTACGCGACGACCTGCACCGTCGTCCCACTGCTCACCGGGTAGTCGGTGAGCGGGGTGACCGACCCGACGTACCGGATCGGCATCTCGCCCATGTGCCCGAAGTTGTAGACCCTCATGAACCCGTTGAGGCTCCACTGGGGAGCGGTCGCGGGGATGTCGGCGCCTGCGAACGCTCGAAGCCTGAAGGTGATCCGCTGCACCACCTGCTGACCGGAAGGGTCGAAACCCTCCTCGCCTAGGATCGTCGCACGATCGCTCCCGCTGAGCGGGTCGGATATCTCGTCGACGGCGACGAGCAACGCCGTTCCCCCGGTCATCTGGCACTGCGAGCCTTTGATCACGGCGACCTGGCCGACGTTGAGCAGGTCCGCCGCGGGTGTGTATGCACTGTCGGCAGGGATCCCGCCCACACCGAGCGGCAGGCTGTCGGGAACGGTGAGCGGCGCGAATGCGCCTGCCGCTCGACCCTCACGGGATGGCGCCGGCGGAGTGGAGGGTGACTGCAGGGTGAGGGTCGATGATGAGGTCGGGATCGGCGCCGGGGCCGTACAGCCGGCCAGCGAGAGTGTGATCGTGGCGAAGGCGAGGACGATGAGGCGCCGCGGTCGGATCATGGTGTGGCCTTTGGTGTCGGCGTGGTGCTGGATGGGTCGAAGTTCGGCAGCCCCGTGTCGTTGTAGGCCGGGGAGATGTTGACGTGCAGGTGGTTGCAGGTGTCGTTGCCTTCGTACACGCCCGCGGGGAGGTTCAGGGGCGCGCTCCGACACTCAGACTGCCCGATGAAGGTGTAGTACGGGTCAGTCCCCGCGCGTGCCGGCAGATATGGGAGCAGAGCGGCGATGATGCGCATGCTCGTGGGGTCAGCGCCCGTTGCTCCAGGGCCGGCGAAGTCGACCGCGTGGCCCCCGCCTTGGATGGAGTGGTAGGAGCCGGCGATGCTCGTTGAGTCGGTGCCGGTGCAGTCGTTGTTCCGGTTCAGTGACGAGATGGTCACCTGACCGATCGCGTTCGCGGCGACGCTGATCAGCTGGAGGATGCCGAGGTTGAGGTTGCAGCGCGTGTCGCCGGCCGCGACCATCTCCAGCTGCTTGCGGGGCGATTCGTAACCGGCATCGTCGTTCAGGAAGAGCACCTTCCCGCTCGTGAGGATCCAGTTCGCGAGGGCCCGCTTGTCGCCGGAGACCACAGACGACGCGCTGCACGACGCTGCCGAAGAGCTCCCGCTCGTTCCGGCGCCCGCCCAGCCTGTTTCGACGGGCGGCGCGACGGGAGGGGAGTCGGACGACAGCGACGCCCAGAGCGCCTCGGCGACAGCAGAGGATGTCGAGTAGGCGTCGGGGCCTGAGACCTGCACGCTCTGCGCGACGGCCGCGTTGTCGGCTGTGCGCCAGTTGGGCACGCTCAAGTTCATGACGGTCAGGAACTTCCCCGCCGCGTACGCGGGGTTCATGAGACGACCGATCACGCCGTGAGGGTCCGAGGACCATGTGGACGTCTGCCACTCTCCCCAGCTGTAGACGGCCTGCTGCTGCATGATGCCGAGGGACGCATGGTCGCTCCCCACCCCATCATTCGGGAGGGTCAGGCTGTAGGCGAGCTCCGGGTACGAGCTCGTGTCGACACTGCCGTCCTCAGGCCCGACGACCCCGTCGTTCGCAAGGTTCCGCAGCCCGCTCTCGGTCACAGCGACCATCAGTGCAATGACCGCGGCTTTCTCCGCGTCGTCCGCGAACATGGCTTTCGATAGCCCGATCACCGTTCGTGCGTTCGCGAGCTCCTGGTCCGTCCACGACCGCCCACCGATCTGCGTCCCGGCGCTGCTGCTCGGCTGCGGTGTGCTCGACGCCGCCGACGCCTGTTGTGCGCATGCGTCCTCTCCCAAGGCCCATGAGCGGGCCTGGTTCACGATGGCTGCGGCTTCCGGTGCGCTGAACCCGAATGCGGTGAGCGCTGTCGTGTACACGGCGGTGACGGCGTCCGACTTCACCCTGCCGTCGCCGCTGGTGGGGATCGTCATTGCTCGCTGCGCGAACTGGTACACAGCCCCCGCGGCGAGATCACGGTTCTCCGATGCCGGGTCGGCCGTGTTGACCTGCCCGGCGAAGGACGCAATGTCTGCGTCAGGTTTGCGCTGCAGGATCGCGAGCACGAGTGGCCACGGGAGACGGTACTGCTCGCCGAGCGCTTCAGCGTGCCGTGCGGTAGCGTCATCGACCCCAGAGTTGGAGACGGAAATCGCAGTGTTCTGATCGCGGCCGGCGCCGATCGACGAGATCAGTCCGGCCGCGACGACAGCTGACCCGGTGACGATGAGGATGACGACGGTGAGCGCCGCGATCGCACCCGTGATGACAGCGCGCCGCACGCGCTGGTCTTGGAGGAGGCTCCACGCTGCGCTCTTCGCCGCCCCGCCCGCGGCGCCCGCAGCTCCGCCCACGACGGCGCCCTGAATTGCTCCGGCGACGACGGCGGACCCCACCCCGACGGCGGCGTCTCTCGCGAGCGAGGGGAGCGATCCCGCCGCTGTGTCGTTCACGGCCGCGGTGTCGTCGGGCTTGCCGACGTCTGGCGCTTCACCGGTAGGACGGTGCTCTGCCGTGTCGTCTGTCACGCTCTCGCTCCGAATGCCAGGGTGCGTTCGGGGAACCGGTGCACCTCTACCGTGTTACCCCTGCGGCGATCAGAGCCGCTGCGGCTGGCCGTGCTCCCAGTACTCGCTGGTGCCGTCGCTGTGCGTTCGTGCGGGCTTGCCGACGCGGTGCAGCAGACCGTTCTCGTAGTACTCGACCGTGCCGTCGTACCCCTCGTAGGAGGGACCGTCGGTGCGGTGGTGCACGCCGTCGCGCATGTAGTGGCGACCGGTTGGCGCGTCGATCGCGAGGTCGTAGCCTCCGGGGGTCTGCTCACGGAAGACGCGGATGGTGAGCGGCCGTGTGATGTCCTCGCCCGTGGTGACGTCGGCGTCGAGGCCGGCTGCGGGTGGGCTGTTGCGCTTCTGAGCGAACTGCCCACCGGCGGGGGTTCCGCTGGGTGCGTGGAGGTTGCCGCGGTCATCGCGAGTAGTAGCCATACATCCACGATGTGCGGCGAGCCGCTGAAAGTGTGCACTCACCCGCAAGATGCGTTGACGCTCACCGTGCCCGAGCCTGTTGCGGAGGCTGTGTACGTTCCCGCGGGACCGGTCACGGTGACCGAGGTGCTGCCAGTGCCGCTCGATGATCCGTCCGCAGGGCCGGTGACGGACAGCGTGACGGTGCCGCTCGTTGCTCGGGCGACGAAGGTGACCTTCACGGTGCCACCGGTGCAGGTGATCGCACCGTGCGCGGTCGCTTGCCCGCCTCCGCCACCCCCGGTTCCGTTCGTCCCACTCCCCGAGTTCGAGCTGCCCCCACCGCCGGACGCTGCCGACGTCTGCGGTTTCGGTGCGGGCGCCTGAGTTGGGGCTTCCGTCGGGGCAGCCGTGGGCGGGGCCGCCGCCTCGAGTGCCGTCGTAGCCGCGTTCAGAGCGGCACTGGCGGCGGTGAAGTCCTCCTCCGTCGCGTCAGCGGAGGCGAGGACCTGTGACGCGTGTGCGAGGGCGGCCTGCGTGGCCGTAATCACCTCACCGACGACGCCGCTGTCGCGTTTCGCTTGGAGGAGCGCTGTCGCGGCGCCGACGTCCTGGTTCAGGGCGTCTCGTGCGGCGTTCGAGGTCGCCGTCGGAGTGGGGGTCTCAGCCTGAGTCGGAGGTGGGGAGGTGAACAGTGCAGGGATCCGCTGGGCGACGCTGCTCAGTGCCGGGCCTTGCCAGATTGCCAATGGCACTGCCGCGGCAAGCACGAGCGCAGCGATCGTGATCCGAGCGGTGCGCCCGCGAAGGACCCAGCGCGCATCATCGGCACGCGAACGGTACAGGCGCACGCGATCGTGGTCGAGGTCCGAGCGGTTCTTCACGAGAGTCCTTTCCGTCGGAAACGGCCCGGCAGTGAGGTCACTGCCGGGCCGTTCGGTGGTGTCCGCTCAGAAGACGTCGTCGTCCGAGCCGGCGGCCGCACCCGCCTGGGCGGTGGCGTAGGCAGGCTGCGCGCCGGGCGCTTCCTGCGGCTGCGCGTACTGTGGCTGCTGCCCGTACGGCTGCTGGGGCTGCTGAGGCTGCCCGAACTGCTGCTGGCCGTACTGGGGCTGCTGCCCGTACTGGGGCTGCTGCGGCGGCTGACCGGCCGGAGCACCCTGCTGGGCGTACTGCGGCTGGCTCACCGGCGCCTGGCTCTGCTGAGCCACCGGAGCAGCTCCCTGAGCGTTCTGCTGCCCCGACGGGCTTTTGGTGAACACGGTCGTCCCCCATCGCAGCGAGACGGCGAGGTCCTCGAGCTCCAGCTCGTAGACGGTGCGGTTCTCCTGCGTGCGAGCGTCCTGGTACGAGCGCTGCTTGAGCTTGCCGGTCGCGATGACCTGCATGCCCTTCGACAGCGACTTCGCCGCGTGCTCGCCCAGCTCACGCCAGGCAGCGGTGCGCAGGAACGTCGCGGGGGCGTCCTTGTAGGTGCTCGACGCACGGTCGAACACCCGCTCGTTGTTCGCGATCGTGAAGTTCGCGACGGCGACGCCATCCTGCGTGTACCGGAGCTCCGGGTCCGCGGTGAGGGTGCCGACGACCGTGATCGGGATTCCGTTCATTCTCTAGTTCCGTTCCGGGCCTCGAGGCCCATTCCGATGGTCACTGCCGGCTCCCGGCAAGTGAGCGAGCCGCATCCGGCGGCCCACATCTTCTACATGCGCGGTCCCGTCACCCAATCGCGTGGAGCGCCGGTTTCGCCTCACTCGAGAGCTGCCGCAACGCCGCGCGAAGGACGTCCTCGGGCGTGGAACCGGAAGCGGTGGCGAGTGAGGCGACGAGCGACGCGGCGATGTGCGTCATGCCCGCGAGCGTCGACGGTGCATGGAACCCCTGAAGGCGTGCCAGGAACTCCTGAGGGTTCGCCGTCGCCGCCGAGTACTCGAAGAGGAGCTCCGCAGCCGAGCCCAACGCCTCGTCGCCGGTGCGCGGAGCGTGAAGACCCGCGAGCACCGCATCACGGAGGAACGGCCACACACGCCGAGCGATCTCCAGGTCCTGGCGGATGTCAGCGTCAGCGCGGTGAGCCTTGCGCTCCCGCTTGTCGAAGGTTCGATCGCCCGTCGCCCGCCGGTACACCTCCGCGAACTGCGAAATGTCGACGGGGCGGTAGTAGAGCTCTGCGCTGAAGGCCGGCATCCAGGTCGCGAAGTGGTGCTGGTCGAAGTGTGAGACACCGCCACCGGCGATCTGGAACGTCGTGACGCCGGCCGCCTTCCACCGCCCGATGATCTCCAGCAGGCGCGTTTCGACGTCCGCGGTCGTCGGCGCCAGATCCCCGATCGCATGGAGGTCTGCGAGAAGCCCACTCTTCGTGTGCATCGCCCGAAGCACATCGTCGGTCGAGATACGCCGGAGCGCGGCGGCTGTCGGCTTCACCACGGTCGCGAACGACTCGAGCTCGTTCAGCTCGGTGTCCGTCACGATCACGGCGAGCTCGAGAAGGTCGCAGTCATCGTGCAAGCCGTCAGTCTCGCTGTCGGCCCAAAGGAGGATCTCGGAAATCGCGTCAGTCATATCTCACACATGCGCGGTGGTGAGAGCGCCCTCTCCCGCCCCGCGCACATAGGCGGCCACCGTGTCGTTGAACGGCTTGACGATCCCCGTACGTGCCTTGTGACGGAGGCAGGTGTGGCCGGTGGTCGTGTTGTACCAGCGCCCGCAGCTGCCGCACTCCTCGATGGACACTCGAGGCTTCCCCTTCACGAGGCGGTTGTAGGCGCTCCCGGGGCTGAACGCGTTCCGGACCTGCTGGTAGACGGCCTTGCCGACCTTGTAGCCGTAGACGCGATCGCCGAGCTTGATGACCATCTCCTGGGACACCTCGTTGTAGCCGACACCATGCACCCACGTGGACTCGGTCCCGTCGAGGGTGGTGCCGGCGCCTGCGAGGCGCTCCCGACGCTTCGCAGCGAGGTCGCCGATCTCCCGCAGCGCGCGCGATGGACGCCGGGACTCGAGGACGGACGACACCGCCTCGCTGATCTTCCACGACGCCTGCGAAGGCATGCCCAGCGCGCTGACCGACCACCGGTCCGGGCCCTCCTGGGTCACACGCACGTAGCCGGCGATGACCTGCCCGCTCTCCCCCTCCGCCTGAACGGGGACGTCGAACGTCTGCTGTCCGATCTCCTGGGAGTAGCGGCGGATCGTGGTGGCGGACGGCATGCGAATGGCGATCCCCGCGCCCTCGTACAGGATCCGGTGGACCCGGCGGTGCCCACTCAGCGAACGCCCCGACCCGCGCGACGGCGTGTAGTCGTCAGGCATCTGGTGGAACGTGTCCGTCGGTCCGATCTCTGCGCGCCGGAAGTGCTCGTCCCACCACGAGTCGATGCTGGTCGTCGCGCGGACGCTGCCGGCGACCGACGGGCCAGAGCTCGCCAGAAGGTAGCCCTTCTCCGCGAGCAGCGCACGTCGTGCGAGCAACTCGCGCACGTCACCGGTCGACTCCGACGCGTCCGTGAGGCTGCTGCGTGGTGGTGTCGGCACGCGGCCGGCGAACTGGCCGCCGCCGACGGCGCCGATCGGGCGGTGGATGTTCCCGTGACGGTCGATTGCACTCATACCCACCATGTATGCGGCGACCCCGAAAAGCGTGCACAGGCCGACTGCCGCTACTCCACGACGACCGCCAGAAGCGACTCGCCGCCCTGCTGCAGGACGACCACGCCGGGGTTCAACCCAAGGAGGCCCTCGATGGTGTCCGCGACGGAGAGGTCGTACGCGAGCTGCGGGTACGGGGTCGACGACGCGGCCGCGAGGGCTTGACCGATGTTCCACCCCCGAAGCGTGGGAACGTCGGTCGGCGCGACCTCCACCCGTGTCACCTCCAGTGCTCCGACACGGGTGGTGACGGTCACGCTGCCATGGGCGACGACACCTGACCCGCCGGCAGCCATCTGAGCACGCACAGCAACGAGAGTCTCCGCCAGCGCCACATCGGACGGAGGGGTCGGCGCGATGACCTCGGGCAGCACCACGGTGCGCATCGGAGGCGCGAGCACCGCCACAGCTGCTGGGGCAGGGGCTGCCGCCAGGGCAGGCGCTACAGGCTCCTCCGGCCAGACGACACCCACCGCCTCGGTCACCACGGGGGCGCCGTCCGACTCATGCACGGTCGGCGAAGGCTCCGCGATGGCGAGGAGATCGTTTCCGTCTGCGCGGCGGGTGAGGTCGATGCGTGGAAGCGGTGACGACGGCCACTCACCGCGGACCTCGTCAACCACTGGCACACGGCTGATCGACGCGACCGAGAGCTCCTTCACCGTGACGTCTTCCGCATCCGGGTCCTCGGGGTCTCCCGGGATGAACGTGTGCCGCACGCGCGCTCGCGCGACGACCACATCACCAACCGCGGGCACTCCCCCGCCCTGCTTGATGTCGGTGAGCGCCCGATCCCAAATCGTGCCACCGATGCTCGAGGTCGAACCTTCCACGCGGATGTTCGCGAGCCGGCCCTTTCCGTACGGGCGCTCCGCCCATGCAGCGAGCACACCGAGCACGATGACGTTCGCCCCGTCCGCGTCAGGGATCCGGCCGACCGGAGTGGGACGCGCGTCGAAGTCCGCCATGCCGGTCACCGAGGGGATGCGGTATGCGCGGACCTGCTCCTGCAGGGCGATCAACGGGTGCTCACCCAAGGTGATCCCGAGGGCGATCCGCTGGCGCGCGGAACGCTCCAGAACACCCCATTCCATAGCCGGGGTGATGGTGGCGGCCGTCACCGCACCGATCGTCGTCATCTGGCCGAACCGCGGACCGAACGCATCGGCCGCACCGGAGTTGACCATCGCCTTCAGATGCGCGGAAGTGATCGCCGATCCGGTGCCGTCCGGCCGCAGGACCCGCCGATACACATCGTGAAGGCTGGCGTACGGGCCGCGCGCGTTGCGCTCGTCGGCGATGAGAGCGCCGAGCGCCCCCATATCCTTCACCTCAGCGAGACCGATCCGGATCGATGTGTCGCTCTCCGGTGCCGTCGACGCGTTGATGCTGTTCACGTCAGGCGGGAGGACCGTGATCCCCTCACGCTTGAGGTTCACGAGGACCTGGTTGCGCTTGTCTTCCTTGTCGGTCACCGCCAGTGTCGCGGCCGCGTACGCTGCGGGCCAGTTCGCCTTGTAGAAGGCGGTCATGAACGCCAGTGCGCCGTACGTGGCGGAGTGAGCCTTGTTGAAGAGGTAGGACGCTGAGCCGAGCATCGCGTTCCAGATGACCTCGGCTGTCTGCGCCGAGAAGGCGATGCTGACGACGTTGCCTTCGTCGTCGCGCACCTCTGTCACCGCGCCGGCACGGAACTTCTCACCGACGGCAGCCATCACGTCCGCCTTCTTCTTGGAGACCGCCTTGCGCAGCAGCGAGCGTCCCGCCGCGTCGAAGCCGGCCACAACTGTGCCGAGCTGCATCAGCTGCTCCTGGTAGACCCACACCGCATGGGTTTCACCGAGAACCTTCTCCAGTTCGGCCTGCTCGCGCGCGTCGGTGGTGAACACGCGGTAGTCCGACGCTTCTTCGCCGCGCTTGCGCCGTGCGTACGCGGTGTGCATGTTCGCGGACATAGGGCCCGGCCGGTAAAGGGCAACGACAGCGGACTGCTCGTCCAGCGACCGAGGCGCAACCTGCATGCCCAGCTCGGTCATCTTCGCCGACTCCATCTGGAAGATTCCAGCTGTGCGGCCCTCAGCGATCAGCCGCCATGCGGCATCGACACGCTCGGCGTCCACCCCTGGCGAGGGCTGGTCAGGGTCGGGAAGAGCGAGCGGGTCGATGGTCTCGCCGGTGGTCTCCAGGATGTACTCAGCAGCTCGTTCGATCACATCCAGCGTTCGAAGGCCGAGCACGTCGACCTTCAGCAGACCGACCTGTTCGGCTTCCGGGCCGGTCCACTGCAGCACCCACCCGCGCGTCTTCGACAGGCGCAGCGGGACAATATCGGCGAGCGGCTCCGACGAGACGATGACGCCGGAAGCGTGCACGGAGAACACCGAGATCACATCCTCGAAGGACGCAGCGATGCCATGGATACGACGTGCGACCTCATCGCGGTCGTACAGGCGCCGATACTCCGCCGTCGACGGATCGTCCGGGTTGAGCAGAGCTGCGATCGGCATCGGCTTCGCCTCAACCATCGGCACCAGGTCGGTCATGACCTTCCCGGTTCGCTGCGCGTCGAGCACGCTCGCCGCGGACTTGATGGCGGCACGCGATCGCGCGATCTGGAACGTCCCGATGCTCGCGACATGGTCCTCGCCGTACTTGTCGCGCAAGTACTGGATCACTTCCTGACGGCGCCCCTGCGGGAAGTCGATGTCGATGTCGGGCGGCTCACTACGCCCACGCTCGTAGAAGCGCTCGAAGAGCAGTCCGTAGCGGCGAGGCTCGATCTGGGTGATCCCCAGCAGGTAGGCAACTTCCGATCCACCCGCAGACCCGCGGCCGGGGCCGACGAGGATGGGCTTCTTCTCGGGACCGCCGGGCACGCTCGATCGAGTGGACCGAGCCCAATCGATCAGGTCGTGCACGACGAGGAAGTAGTCGACCATTCCCGCCGACTCGATGACATCCATTTCTGCCATCACGCGCTCACGAAGCGGCCCGTCGATCCCGCCGTAGCGCGTGCTCGCACCCTCCCGCAGCAGGTGGAAGAGGTAGTCCCTGTTGGTCGCGAACCCGTCAGGGATCACGAACGTGGGCATGAGGTTGCGAGGGTGAGGGAGGGATCGCTCAGCGCATCGCCCGGCGATCACCTCAGTCGTGTCGCAAGCGTCCTGCCACCACTGTTCAGGTCGGAGCGCGCGCATTTCCGCTTCGGAGCGAAGCCAGTATCCGCCCCCGTGAAACTGAAACTTCGGCTTGGCGAACGTGGACTTCGACTGCACCAGAAGCCAGGCCGCGTGAGCTTCCTGCTCATCCTCGTGCGTATGGTGCGCGTCGTTCGTCGCGACGACACCCACGCCATGCTTCCCCGCGAGCGCCACGAGCTCCGGAAGCGCGGCGCTCTCGGCGGCGTTCCCGTGCTCCATGACCTCCACGTAGGTGTTCTCGGCGCCGACTGCGGCGATGATCTGGAGAAGGTTCTCCTCCGCTTCGTCCCAGTTTCCACGGACGGCGGGGCCGAGCACGGGGCCGCCCAAGCATCCCGTCAGGACGATCAGGCCATCGCTGTGCGCGGCGAGGGCGGACATGTCGATGCGGGGCTTGTGCCAGATGCTCTCCTGGGCGAGGTTGTTGAGCTTCACCAGGTTCCGCCACCCCTCCGGGGTGCGGGCGAGGACCGTGAGGTGCATGTACGCGCGCGCCTTCATCCCCGCGTGCGTGGAGTCATCTTCGTACTCGTCCTCGGTACGCTCGCTGCCCTCGTCGGTGCTGTTGTCGTCCGTCGGCACCCACACGGGTGTGCGGGCATGCCGGTCCCCGGCGGCCAAGTAGAACTCGCACCCCGGGATGAACTTCACGCCCAGCCGATCGGCGACAGCCTGCGCCGCCCACGCGGACGCGAGGTTCCCGTGTTCGGTGAGCGCGAGAGCAGGCTGCCCCAGCGACTCGGCTTCCTTGAAGCCGTCAGCGAGACGGATCATTCCGTCAAGCGCGCTGTACTCGCTGTGAACGTGGAGGTGCACGAAACCCACGGCTCACGCTCCTGTCTGTTGGGACTGTGTACTAGACACATGCGCGGCGCGGCGCGAAAACTGTGCACGGCTCCCCGAAGGAGCTGTGAGCTCTAGTCGCCGTCGAGCATCGGCACGAGCTCGCTGAAGCGCACGGGGATGCCGCGCAGGCGGGTGACACGGGCCGGAATGTTCGGGTCGCTCTCCACATCGTTCTCCCCGACGATGCGAGCTTTCACGGTCGTCTCGCGCCCGTTCACAGGACGCTGGTAACGGCTGTGAACGAGGGCGCCGCCTTCGTCCTCCCACACCTGGTTCCAGCTGTCACCCGCCTTCTGTCCGGCCGGCACCAGCGAAGGGTGCTCGCGCTGGGCGAGGTTGAAGGCGTTCGCCGGCGACAACAGCGCCACGAGCTCGGTGCTCGCCACCTTGTCGCTCGGGACACCGAGGAAGCCGATGGGCGTCCCCTGGGGGACCCAGTCGCCGGTGCGCGCATCCACACGCCAGCCGGCGGCCGCGTTGATGGCGTCCGCGTTCTCGCCCGACAGGATCGGCTTCGAGCCGGGGATCGTCGGGTGCTCCAGGTGAGCCTTGCCGGCCTCGAGCACGTTGCGGACCGCTTCAAGGAGGTTCCGAGAGTTCGAACGCCGCTTGAACTCGCGGAGGTCCTGAGCGGCCAGGTCGATCATCGCGCCGCGAAGCTGTCCGATCTCGCTCGGTCGCGCGAAGAACGGCTCCATGGCGGGGTCGCGAGGGTCCAGCCCCGCCCACAGACCGAGCGCCTGCAGGACGTCGAGAGTGACGAACAGCTCAGCGAACATGCCCGCCCGGCGTGCCGAGTCTCCGGTGCTGATCCCGTACCGCTCGAGGAGCTCGTTCTGGATGTGAGTCTTCGCGGCGTCGATGCTGGAGCGCACGAACTCGTACTTCCCGCGCCACGTGTCGAGACGGTTGAATCGGACCTCGCGGCGGAGCATCGGGAGTGGCGTCTGCTCCACGTCGATGTTCAACCAGAACCGGATCATCGCTGCAGTCAGCCGCGCGAAGGGGTTGTCCGCGCCTCGCGCGACAAGCTCGATCTCCCGTGGCCGGTCCCGGTCGGTGCGCTTGGTCGCTGCCGCCAAGTGGATGCTGATGTATCGCTGCTGGATGGAGCTGGTGTCGCGGCGGTTCTCCGCGGTGAAGATGTGAAGGGCGCGCGGGCGGGACACCGTTCGCTGGTCGCCGTCTGCGGTGCCGCGCCGCTTGCCGGCGCCGTTGAAGTTCGATCGGATCGCGTCCTCCACGGCGGACTCCTGGCGCTCCGAGGTCGAGCGGGACACGTTCGGGGCGAGGTCGTCGATGACGTAGATCGGCGTGCGCGCGACAGAGTGCTCACGCGCCGCGGCCGTGTCGGACGCCTGCCCGGGGAGGTTATGTTCGGTCCAGATACCGGGCCGGGGTCCCCAGAACGCCATCACGAAAGACGCGAGGTAGCTCTTGCCGGTGCCGGGCGCTCCGGAGATGTAGACGTTGATCGACGTCTGCGACGGCACGGTCGGTCGCAGTGCGCAGGCGAGCATTGTCGGGCCGACAGCCGGAAGGTTCCAGCCCGGGTCGGTGATGAAGGCTTCGACAGCAGCCCGAATGTCGCTGCGAACCTGCGCCTTGTAGCCTTCCAGGTCGTCGGCCTCGTGGAATGCCCAGTAGGTGTCGGCGACACCGTAGTTCGACGCCATCGGCATGATCTCCTCGGTCACGCCCGGACGGTTGTCGCGCTCGTCCTGCGCGGAGCTTCCGAGGGACTGCTCGCCGATCACGAACACCGGCTCCCCCGACCGTGTGGGCACCCAGCCCATCGTGTCCCAGCCGTTGAGGACGTCCTGCTCGTCGAAACGGTTCGCCTTGATCGCTGCGAGGAACCCGTCACCGATGCGGTTGCGCGGCGGCCACGCTGGGTGGCGCAGGATGTCCGCGTGGATCATCGCGCCCTTGCGCCCCCAGTCCGCGGGTGCGAGCTCGAGGATCGCGCGTGGCCCGGTGATCTCGCGAACGATGGTGTCGCCGGTGGTGTCGTCGGTCCAACGAAGCTCGATCGTGCAGTCGCCTTTCGCGGACTCGAGCACCGCGCCGGGTCGGCGCGCGTCGCCGTCGCGGACATTCGTGTCGGCGAGGGTGCGCAGGTTCGAGATGCGTGTGACCCGGCCGCCGATGGGAACGCGTTCCTCCCAGGCGTACGTCACACCACCGAACTCGTTCCCCCGCTCGATCTTCGCGTACTCGATCACGCTCGCACCGTCATCGGCGACCCGGAACTCTCCCGGCTTCCATTCCCGGTTTCTGTGCGGCTCGTTCGGGAGCGTGTCCTCGACGAGAGTGATCAGCTCGCTCCAGGGGCCCACATGCGAGAGGTAGTCGTCGACACCCAGCTTGGTGCCGCTCGCCAGTCCCGCGAGAATCGCGTTCTTCTCCGCGTCGGCGCCGCCAAGGTCGAGGAGCTTCGGGAGCCCCTGCTTCGCCTCGCCGATCAGGCGCCACATCTTCGCCGCCTGGCTCCACACGTTGTGGTTCTCGCGGAGGTCGCCGTCGAAGGCGATGAGGACCTCGCGGTCCTTGAAGATGAACTGGGCCCACTCGCTGTTGTTGTGCCAGTTGGCGACACCCGCGATCGATAGCACGGGAACCCGGTCGAGCTCGGGGATCCGCAGCAGAAGCTCTCCCAGCCGCTCACGGGCGTCGGTGACGGACCCGTCGACGGGCGCCAGCTCCGCGTGCGTGATGCCGGCGCCGAGGAGCTGAGCGCTGAGGGCGGAGTCGCCCTTGATAGCGCCTTCAGTGATGAGGAACGTCGTCGTGCGCTCGAACCATTCGATCGGCGTACCAGGGTTCGCGTCGATCACTGTGGCGGAGGAGGCCAGGAACTCGTACTTCCTGACCTTGTGTGTGATCGGGTCCGGGAGCGGGTCGCTCGGGCGGATCTGGATAGATGCCGCCTCGACGGACCGCCCGAACTTGAACAGCTCTGAGGCGCGGAACCACGGGATCACGGTGAACTCGTGGTTGGCCTTGGTGAGCATCTTCAGGCGGTTCTGCACCTTCCGCTCCTCGGCCGTGTAGACGCGGGACGCTACCGCCTTCGCCGTGTCCGCGTCCTCGACGGTCTCGTAGCCGCGGGCTTGCGCGACGAGGGGCGCGACTTGGGAGTCGGCGAGCTTCTCGGCTCCGGAGAGCCGCACGATGGCGGCGTAGTCCTCAACGGTCCATCGTGCCGACGGGGTGCTTCGTGTCATGAACGTAAGGCGGCACGGCAGTTCGATGCACTCGGCATTCTGATCGAGATCGCCGTCGCATTTCTGTCGCGGCCTGTCAGGCCGACCCCTTGAACTGGGCAGCGATCCCAGTCGAGAGTAGGGAAAGACCCGGCCCGGCGATTGGTTGGGCCGGGCCGCGCATGTGGAAGGCATGGAGCACCTCACTGCGATCACCTCGTCGGCGTTCGAACCCGACGCCATCACGCCTGCCGTGATCGTCCTCGCCATCGTCGCGAACGCGGCGTGGGCACTCCTGTCCATCCGCGATTGGCGTGCTCGTCGCGCGTATCTCGAACGGGAGCGCGAGAACCGCGAGTGAGGGCCGACGTCATGCCGCATATAGGGCATGACCGATGCCCCGACCATCGGCGTCGTAGGCAACGCCCACGTCGCCGCCGCGCTGCATGAGCTCGGGTTCCATGTCGTCACCGGCGATGCCTTCCGTCCAACCGCGACCGAACTGAGTAACCGGCTGAGTCTCGGTGAAGAGTTCCCGATCGTCGTCTGCGATGACGATCAGACTCTCGCGATCGAAGCGTGGACGATCTCCACGGCGCGGCGGACCCATGTCGTCGTCCTCGGCACGCGTCCAGGTGTCAACCTCCTCGCCGGCAGCCCGAACCGTCTCGAGCTGCCGGCGACGGTGAACGACCTTCTCGCCAGCCTCCGGTACGAGGGCACCCCACGACCCATCGGATCGCACATCATCGAACCCGACGGCACCGTCCATGACCTCGTACCGGCTGCTGCGCCGAGCGCCCCCACCCTGCGACCCCTGCCTGGTTCGGACTCGTCGACCTTCACCACCACGCCACCCCCATCCGCACCGCCGGCGCATGCCGCGGCAGAGGAGTCACCCGCCGGCACTGTGCAGGGGTTCCCCGAGGGCCTCTTCCGGAACATTCCGGCCCCCGCGAACACCGCGCCCGTGGCGCCGCCCGAACCCCCAAGGGTCGCGCCGGAGCTGCCCATCGTCCCCACGCTGCCTGTGATCCCCGCGCGCGACGACGCTGCCCCGCCGGAAGGCGCGGTGGCGTTCACCGTTGAAGACCTCGACGACATCGACGAATACCTCGAGGACGACGAACCGATCCCGCCTCGGGACCGGGACGCCCGCCGTGCGCCGTCCGATGACGCTGCAGTCTTCCCTCGCGCATACCCGCCGGAGACGCCCACGGTGATCGAGCGTGCACCGTCCCCGCAGACAGCGCCCTACGACGCCCGCACCGATCGAACATCGGAACCTGACGAGGACGACTACTTCTCCCGGCGAGCGACAGGCCGGCAGTCTCACTTCGCGCCGAGCCGCAGCCGCCAGGGCGAGCTCGTCATCGTCGCCGCCGGCAAGGGCGGCGTCAGCAAGTCATCGACCGTCCTTCTTCTCGCCGACCGTGCGGCCGCACGCGGGCAGACCGCTGTCATTGTCGACGTGAACCGCGGGCAGCCGGACGTGCGCAAGTACCTTCGCATCGGGAACGCATCGCTGCGCACCGCCTACGACGCGTACGAGAGCGGAGACCCCCGAGACGCCCTCCTGCGCCCCGCCGACTACGGACCCATCCGCGCGCAAGCCCGCCTCGACGCACCAGACTTCGCGGTCGTGCTCGGCCCGCCACCGGAGTTCGCAGCCCCCGAATACGTGTCGCCGCGGGTCTACGGCGAGATCATCGACTACGCCCGGAGCATCGCGGACATCGTCATCGTCGACACACAGATCCTCGAGGCACACCGCACCGACCTCTGGGACGACCTGCTCATCCCATACCTGCGCGGGGACGCATGGCTCGTCGGTATCGCCGACGAGTCCAACCCTGGCGTCGCGAACCTCCTCGACCGGCTGACCGAACTGCGCCAGCAGGACGTGAGCGGGGCACGAACCCTCATCCTCGCCGCGAAGTACGACAACTTCAGCAGCGACGACGTCGCCTACTTCCAGTCCCGGTTCGGAACACTCGGGTCTCTGATCGGGAGCACGGGTCTCGACCCGCACTTCCACGACCGACTGAACCTTGGCCAGATCAGCACACCCTCCCCCAGCGTGGACCCCGCCATCCTCGCGATCCTCGCGAAAGTCACCGGGCGTGACGACCTGTACGCCGTCCGGGAACAACGCCGCCGCGGCCTCTTCAGCGGAAGGCGGGGCAGACGATGAACGTCACATTTCGATCAACCCGCGTAATGAATCGGGCCGCATCGCCTCTACCTACACGCCACGGCGCGATGGGGATCCTGCCGGGCAATCACAATCACGGGGGTCGAGCATGTACGCACTGAGCGCGCACGGTCGCGAGGAGTTCCCCGTGGGCCGCGCACTGGCCCGACACCTGACCGGCACCTCACAGATGGTCGCCGCGAATGCTCTGCTCGCAGACGGTGCGCTGCCCGACGGCGGCGCCATCCTCACACTCCCCCAGTTCGCGATCTGCCGGTTCGCTGACGCGGAAAGCATCAACCGGGTCCAGTGGGACGGTGGACACACCGTCAGGCTGCTCGAGCACGGCCAGCGTGCCGAGTTCGCCTGGAAGATCGAGGACAGCTCGCTCCCGACGGTCAGCGGAACCCTTCTCGTGGAGGTCGACTCCACCGGCGAGCTCGTGCTCATCGGCGATGCGCCGACAACCCCCGGAGGGACGGCGCCCGCGCTCCACTCCGCGACCACCCGAGCCGACCTCGAGCGCACCCTGAAGCGAATCAGCGAGAGCGGATCGCACGACACGTTCGGGCTGATGGCCATGCTTATCCCGTACACGCGCCGATCCGTGATGTCGGCAGCGCACCGTGTGTACCGCGAGATCCACGGTCTCCCGGACGACACCGGCGGCCCGGTCATCGACGCCATCGAGTCGGAGACGGTAATCAGCCGCATCGTCTACGGCGATGACGGTTCGGACTCCTCGGTGGTGACCCGTCTGCTGCGCCGCTGCGCGGTCACCGACATCACCGTCCGGAAATCCACGATGAACGTCATCGCGTGGGCGATCTGGTCATCCGCGGAGACCGCCGTTCGAAACACAATCGGTGACCCTCACGCGGGTCGGGTGATCCGGCGGATCGCTCGCCTGATCAACTCGACTGACCCGGACGAGGTGCTCGCCGCGTACCGAAGCGCGTACCCGAACGCGCGAATGGGAGTCTCACGCGTGCACGCTGCGCTCACCGCCAACGCGACGGTCAGCGCACGAAGCGATACCAGAGGAGCCACCGGATGACTCGCCCGAGCGTGAGCGTCGCCCAGATGTCGGCCGCCCATGCCAGAGTGGTGCGCGCTGAATGGCACACCAGTGTCAGCCTGGGGCTCACCACCCTGTCCGACGTGGTCCGCGAAGCGTGCTCGCCCACCGGCCGCCCTCTCCTCCGAATGAGCCTTCTCCGCCTGCTCGCTGAGCGACCGGGCGAGGGCCCAGCGTCAGCTCTTCGGATCCTCAACCTGACGCTCACCACACTCGGCCTGCCGCGTGCGTCACGAGCGCAAGCATCCCGGCTGAACATCCAGTGGCTCGTCGACGGCCGCGCCGGCGGGCGTCGCATCCTCGCCTTCACGGACGCTTGCGACGCCAAGGACGAACCGCCGTGGCCCGGGTTCCCTTACGCCGCGGCACCGACAACCAACGCCAGACCGGGGGTACAGGCATGGGCGTGATACTCAGCGAGACGCTGATGAGGCGAGCACTCGCACGGATCGCGACGACCGACGGGGATCTGCGCACGCGCGCAACGAACGCTCTGATCGTCAAGCTGCACGAGCGTGAGGTGCTGAAGGTGTGGGGGCAGAACCTCGCCGCACACTACGGTCGACGCTCGGACGCGGAGGACATCACCGGCGTCGTGAACGAGGCCGTGCTCGTCGCCGTGACGACACTCACGACCGAACGTCTGAGCGTCGCCGAGAACGCCGTCTCCTACCTCTACTTCCAGGCGAAGGCAGCGGTCGCGCTCTGGCTGGACTCCCCCGCCGTCACGATCGCCTCCGCGATGACGGGAGTGAGCCGGCGCCACCGTCTCGCGCAAGCCGCACGCGCTGAGCTCACCTCGCTCACCGGCGCCGAGCCGACGGTCGACGAGATCATCGAGCACGTGAACAATCGACTGTTGGAGACCCGCAAGGACGCACGCAAGCAGGGTGTGCTGATCAGCCGTGAGGATGTCGACGGGCGGTGGTTGCGTCCGCATTTCGCGATGAGCGCGGCGACCGGCTTCGAGCTCGCTGGCGGGTGGCACGCGCCGGAGGACGACTACACGACCCCTGCAGAGGCGGCGATCACCGTCGCACAGCTGCAGCGCACCGCCGAGCAGATGTTCCCCGGCCGGGATGGTGTCGCGATCGCGGATGCGATCGCCGAGTGGTCCCAGATGGTGCTGGACGGGGAGCGTCCCACAGCTGTCCTGATGTCCGCGCGCCTCGGCATCGGTCGCCGTGCGGCGTCAGAGCGCATCCGGCAAGTCGACGAGGTCCTCGCCGCGTTCAGGGAAGCCGGAAGCGTCTGACGGTCTGCGGTGTCACTCACCTGAGAAGTAGTGCCCGCCAGCCACTTCGACGATGTCACCGAGGCGGAGCGGCTCGAGAAGGTCGGCGCCCGCGGCATCCCAGTCGATGTGGGTGAGCGGCCAACGGGACACCCACAGCTCGGCAATACCGACAGTGGACTGTGCCCAGATCGCTTGCGCGAGCTCCGCGTGCGAGTCGAACTGACCGATGTACGCACGCGTGGCGATCTCGTCCGCATCCGGCGGGTGGTTGCCCCCGAACCGGACCGAGAGGTACGCGCCTGCGGCGTCCTTCGGCGGGCTGATCGACTCAGCGTGCGAATGCATCGTGGACCCCATCGAACCGATCGTCTCCGCCCACCTGAGCCTCGAGCGTGCTGAACCCGCCATCGGAGGCCACGATCCCGTCGAACAGCGCGAGCGTGTCCACCGCGGCCGCCTGGCGTGCCTTCCGCGGCGCCGGCGGGGCGACAACCTCGACATCAGGTGCCGGTGCGAGGAAGGTGACGATGTCCGGCGAGTGGGAGCGCTTCGTGAAGGCGAGCGACACGACCTCCTCGCTCGCGGCCAGCGCCGCCAGCGGGGCAGCCACTGCCATGAGACAGCCGAACAGAGAGTCCATCCGGGTGAAGTCCCAGTTCCAGTACGACGCGGTGTGAGCGAAGTTCAGAGCGACCGAGGTGGCCGTGAACGCGTACAGGAACACGCGGGTACGCACCCGCTCACGACGGGGAGTCCCCCGCCATTCCTTCACGGACAGCGAGATCGTGTACGTGAGGATCGGGCCGTCGATGAAGATGGCTGCGAGCCAGGCGACGCCGGTGGACGCACCTGTCCAGGTGCCGGCTTGCGCGATCGCGGTGAAGGAGAAGATGTACGAGGCCGCCATGATGATCATCACCAGGACGATCGCGAGGATGGCCACCCACGGCCGGTCGAGGCTGACCGTGGCTCCGCGCGTGCTACGAGCTGACATTGAGCACCTCCAGCAGGGGCGTGGTGATGCTGTCCATGCGCTCGCGAACGACCTGCCGGGCGAGAGACTTCGCCGCCTTCTGCTGACGGGACGCGGACCAGGTCACCTTCGCCGCGGGCGCCGTGCCGGCGGAAGCGAAGCTGACAGCCTCACCGGTGCTCTGCAGGATGAAGATGTCCTCGCCGCTGTCCTCGATGAGGATCGTGTCGGCCTGGAGCTTCGCGATCACATCGTCCGGGAGGACCTCGACGACGCGCTGCTCGATGAGATCCGGTGCCACCGCGCGGACATGCTCGATCATCGCCGCCATGTTGAACGACAGGCTGCGCGGCCCCTTCGGCTGGTAGGCTACCGGCCCGAACGGCGTGCGGATGTCGTCAGGGAACTGGGCGTCGGCGTACTCGTCGAGGAGCTTGACCTTCTGCGCCTCCGCAGCGCCAGCGAACGCATCACGAATCGACGTGAGGATCGCGTACTGCTCCGCCGCGCTGAGGCCCTCGAACCCGAGATCGGCGATGACGGGAGCCGGCGGCGTGGCAACGGGCGCAGCTGGCGCTGCATGGGTCGTTGCTGGCGCGAACAGGTCCTCATCGTCCGCGATGTTGTACTTGGTCATTGCTGCGCTCCGGATCGAGTCTCGGAGGGGCGTTGTGCTCCCTCGGTTTCCACATGCGCGGTCTGCGCGCCGTCCGGGTTCCCCTCCACCCATCCGCCGCGCGCGAGGTAGCCGGGAAGCCATTCCAGGCCACGCTGGTCCAGGTGTCGGATCGCGCGGGTGACAGCGACGTAGGCGAGACGCGCCTCCTCCGCGAGGATCGGCTTGGGTGCACCCTGACGGTCGCCGGGATCCCTGAAGTCGTCGCTGATGCGGACGTGCTTCCACTCGAGGCCCTTGGAAACATGGGTCGTGGAAACCACCGTGCGCGCGACGTCGGCCGGCACACACGAGTCGATGACGCGGACGACCTTGTCGGCGCCCACGCGCTCCACCACGTCGACGAGAGGCTTGAGGTCACCACCGTCCTCGGACAGGGCGTAGTCGACAACATCCGCCCATGTGTTGAAAGCCTCAAGGTCAGGGTGCCGGGTGAACTTCTTGGTCTGCAGGTCGCTCGCGGCCTGCGCGAGGTCGCGCAGCTCCTTCGCCTTCCGCTCACCGGCGATGCCGGTGGAGACACCAGAGAGCTGCGATTCGACGGCCTCGTTGAGCGCGCCACCGTTCGTGCGCGTGAGCACCGCCTCGGGGATGCGCTGCGAATCCCACACGCTGGATGGCTTCCCGGGCAGGCCGCGGACCCTCAGCTCGGGGTCGGCGCCGAGAAGATCCAGCCACGTGTTCGCGCTGCCGGCGATCGCATCGCCGAAGCGGAATGACATCGTGAGTTTGGTTCGAATGCCCCCGAACGCGTCCATCGCGTTCTCCGCACCGCGCCAGCCGTAGATCGCCTGGTTCCGGTCGCCCACCACGATGATCTGCGCGCTCTTCTGGTTCAGGAGGACGGAGGTGATCACCGGGTCCGCGTCCTGCGCCTCATCGAAGAGGATGAAGTCGAACGGGAGCTGCGGCCGACTGAGAGCCCAGCGCTTCAGATAGGCATCGTGGGTGTACTTGAGGGTCCCGTCAGTGCGCTGCAGGTCAGCCCAGTAGCGGTTCGCGAAGCCCACGATCGTCTCGCGGAGGCGCCGGTCAGCCGCCGCGGTGAGCCGACCGATCTCCGACGGGATCGGGACATGGTCGACCGTGATCTGCTCGTCAGTGCTGTGAAGGTACGCGTTGACGGTGTCAGTGGCGTAGCGAACAAGCTGCTGGCGGCTGATCGCGCCCGAAAGTGCGCCCTCCCCGCTGGCGAACACGTACTTGTCGTTGATCCCGAGCACCGTCGCCTTCTCCGACCAGAGCACGGGTCGGCGGGACTCGAGACGGTGCCGCATCGGCGCGCCGAAGTCGGCGAAAGCGAGTGCGTGCATCGTCTTCGCGAGCACGCCGGTACCCGAGAAGCGTCGGGCAGCTTCCGAAGCGATCGCCTTGTTGAAGGCCGCGTAGAGCCCCTTCCGTTCGGGGAGGGCGGCTGCCATGAACTGCAGCGTCGAGGTCTTCCCCGTGCCGGCCAGAGCTTCGACGACAACGTGGTTTCCGGAGATGTACTGGGTGACCGCGTGATGCTGCTCGTCGGTGGGTGGGAACTGCGGCATGGGGTGCCTTTCAACGCATGTGGAGGTCTTCCCCTCCCACATGCGCGGTGCGGCACCCGCCTGGCGTCAGAAGCCGTACACGGACACTTCGTAGGCCTTCAATGCCTCGCGGAACCGCGGGTCGCTCAGATCGAAACGCGCGATCGGGCGCGCGGGGGTTTCCGCGGCGCCGAAGAGGTCTTCGTTCAGATAGACCAGGCCGCAGCTTGGGCACACCGTGTGCTCGGCGGGGTCGGCGGACCCTTGCGAGTCGGGGCTGATCCGCCCGCGCGCGTCCGCCGCGACCCAGTCGTTGGTGAAGCTGTCGTTGCCGCAGGCGCAGGTCTGGTTCTCCCCGTCCTCGTCGACGAACGCTCGCGCCCCGTCGACGAACTCCGTGGTGGGGTACGGCCACTGCTGTTCGCTCAACGATGTCTCCGGTGGCGTCTGCCCCTTCGCCGCGAACTGCCCACCATCGGCACCGCCTCGAGGGCGGTGATGGTTCCCCAGCTGATCGACGGTGCTCATTGTTCTCCCATTCTGAGCTCGAAGAGGTAGCCGACCTGAACGAGGCCGGCCAACTTAGGGCTGTCGATGTTCGACGACGCGCTGTAGAGCTCATCGTTGAGATCGTCGGGGAACTCCAGCTCCTGATCATCCACCCCGATCAGGGAGTGCGGGAAGAGCCATTCGCCCTGATCGGACCAGTCGAATCGAACACCGGAGATCGGGAGGTCACTCTCCCGGCAGGCCGCCTCGATGTGCGCCCGCGCCGCCTCGTGAAGGTGAAGGTCCGCCTCCGCCCGATCGGAGATGGATGCGTGGATCAGCCGGTCAACGGCGGCGGCCAGCTCCTTCTCAGTCACCTCAGTACCCCGCTCGTCTCGGGAGCGCGACACGTCGACGTCGCCCCTTCGCCGGAGCTGCGCTGCCGCCCGCATCAGGATCGCCGTGTCCTCTGGCGAGGCGTTCTTGGTTGATGGAACCCACCCGATGAACGAGAAGCCACCACCCGGGCGCTCGACAAGATCCACGTCCGTCACCCCTTCCGGGGCGAGCGCCTGGAACACAGCGGCGGCGTCTCGACCCATCGCCTCCTCGGCCTCACGCAGGCGCCGTTCGGTCAGCTCGAACAACGCGACCGCGTCCGCCGTCCGCCCCGCACGGGCTTCCGGCAAGGTCAGTCCACCCTCCGGGGCGGTCGGGACTTTGCCGGCGAACTGCCCACCCTGGCTGGTGCCTCGCGGTGCATGCAGGTTGCCGTTCACGTCTTCGGTCACAGGAGCGCCTCCGGGGCATCAGGGGTCGAACTGGCGCGCTGCAGGCGCGTGTACTCCGCGACGATGACGTGCGGCTGCTCACCCGCCATTCGCGATGAGAGGGCACCGGTGGCGATGATGCCATCGGCGCATTCGGTTTCCGTCATGTCTCGGCCCCGCCAGCGGACAGCGGCAACAGCGAAGACTGTGCCGGCGACGGTGACGACGGGACGGTTGTGGTTGGCCAGGCGGAAGACCAGTTGGCCATCCTGCGTCTCTGATGGCTGATCGGCGAGGATCGCGAGTGTGGAGGACGCCCAGTCGGCGACATCAGCCGGGACGTCGTCTGCCCACAACCGTGAGAGGTCGACACGGTCACCGGGGTGAAGGTACTTGCCGTCGACGAGGAGCCCTGCCTGCCCCGCCGCCATCCGAGCAGTGAGCGCAGACACCGCAGCTCGGCGCTCGTTCGCGTCCACGTCATAGGTGGCCGGCATGTCCCGCACGAACTCGCGAAGCGACCGGATGTCACCGTCAGGGCCGTGCACACGCTCGAAGTCGGCGACGATGTCGCTGTCGTATGCGGTCGCGAGGGGCTCGTCGTCTCGCCAGGATCTGACAGGCCTCGCAGCCCCGTCGATGAGGCTGCTCGCCGGACGTGAGGGCGCTCGAGAGATGAACCGTCCACCGTGCGGTCCCGCGGCCGCATGATGGTTGCCGTTCACGTCGATGGTCATACCCCCATGTGTGCGGCGGGCGCCCGAAAGCGTGCATCGGCCTTCGAGCGCCCTCATGTGGTGCGTTTCAGAGCGTCAAGGCCTGGCCAGACGCGCCATCGCGGGCCCTCCCCGCCGCGGCGGCGTTCCGACCGTGAGATGAGCGGATCACGCCGGTCCGCTACCTCCGCGAGGAACGCGTCCACCGCCTCCGACCGATCGTCCGACCCAGCGATCGCCTGCGCGAGCTCAAGCGCTTGCGACGCGATCGTGGAGCTCATCCGATCCGGGTCGCTGTGCGCTGGGGTCTGTGTGGGAACGACCCCGAACGTCTTCCACCTTCGGGTCGCCGGGTCGAGGACCCGCACTCGAACCTGGATCTGTCCGCCTTCTGCTGCTTCGTACGCGATCTCCACCTCACCGGCCGATGCACGCACAATGGTGTCGGGGGATGGTGGGACGAGGCCTTCGAACGGTGGCGTGGGCTTGCGGGGTGAGTACTGACCCCCGGTGCTCGTTCCCCGACGCCGGCGCGGCTGAGGGTCTGTCGGTGTCATCGTGCTGACCTCTCGACGGGCAGGAGCATGCCTGCGGGGATGACAGCGTGTGCGGGGGCGTCGAAGAGGTAGAGCACAGTCCGCCCGTCGGCGAGGTGACGTACCGACTCGACTTCCGCCAGGTGGCACTGGGCGTAGGCGGCGAGTTCCTCCGCGACCTCGCTTCCCCAGAGGCCGGCCAAGTCGACCCTGTCCCGCGCGCCGACTTCTGCGGCGGGTATGAGGGGAAGCGGGGTTCGAGGCATCGTGCGTCCGGGGCGGAAGGTGCCGCCCATCAGGCAGCCCGTGTGCGGGCTACTTCGTCCACCGCAGCGGGGCGGAATCCGGCCCACGCGAAGAAGTCCTGAGGGTGGGCGCTGGCGAGGCTGCGGCGGCCAGGGGCGTGTGCGACGGGTGCCGCGCCGGCGGGCTTGCGCACGATGATGAGCCTCGCGTCCTGGGTCTGGCGGTACGTCATCTTGTCTCCTCGTGCGGCTGAACGCCTAGGTGCGTCTACAAGCCATGAGTGCGGGCGCGACGCCGATGTGCGCGGATTCGGGGTCTTTCGGCGATCAATCGCCGTGATCGGCCCAGTCGGCCCGGCGGTGTCCGGCGGGTGCCGGTCCGGGTCTTTCCTTACTCTCGACTGGGATCGGGGGTCGATTTTGGGGGTCGGCCCGGCGGCCCAGCATTTCCGGAGGACATATAGGAGAGGGAAGACATATATGAGCCACCGAACGGTGGACATAGAGAGATAGATAGAGGAGAACTACTTATCTCTTCTCCTTCTTCTAGGGGTGGGGGCTCCGATCCCAGTCGGGAGTAGGGAAAGACCCGGCCCAGCATGGTTCGGGCCGGGTGGGCCGACCCTTGATTTTCCGCGGCAAAACAGGGCATCGGGTTCTGGACCGGCGCTGGGCCGGGCGGGCCAGAACCCCCGAAAACCGCGTCATGCGGTCGACCGCGCATGTGGTGACTATGACCACCACCCACCGCACCACCCGCCGTGGACGCGTCCCCTCCACGGTGCTCATCATCGTCATCGCGATCCTCATCGCCGCGACCATCTCGATGTGGACCCAGGCGGAAGCCACCCAGAACATCGAGCAGCAGATCACTGACCGCCAGCACACCCAGGCGCAGCTCTCTGATCAGGCACGAGCCCTGCGGGAGTCCACAAGCAACTACGAGACCGCGCAGGCAGCGCTTCGCGCGCAGCTCACGAGCACGACCGGACTCTCGCAATGAGCGGGCGGCCGCGCGTAGCTGCCACGGTCGCGACGATCGCGATCTCTGCCGCACTGCTCGGTGTCGGCGCTCAGGGCATCCAACTCGCCTCCGCGCAAGCCCGCCTCGACGCTGTCGACGCTGCGCTGGTGACGGCGAAAACGGACGTGCAGGCAGCAACGCTGGCGCGCAGTGAGGCCGTCTCGCGCAGCATCAGCCTCACGTCGGTCGCTGCCGCTCGGGCCACGCTCATCACAGCGATCGCGTCGGCCGAGAACGCCCTGCGCGAAGCTGGGAACACTGTCGACGTCGGAGCGGAGAAGGCCACTGTTCGCCGCGCCCAACTGGCCGCGTTGGACCCTCAGCCCTCACTGGCGCTTCTCGTGTCCGCTCGAGCTGTCGTCGACGGTGCCGCGTCATCCGCCACCGCGCGCGCAGCCGCGGACGCCGCAGCGAAGGCAGCAGCTGCCGCACGCGCCGCGGCCGAGAAGGCAGCCGCTCAGGCTGCAGCTGCTGCACGACCTCCGGCACCGGCGCCAGCACCGGTCGACCCGTACACCCTGTTGCGCGCCGAGCTCGACAGTGTCGGCGGCGCCGCGTTCCCGCTCGTGATGTTCGACGGGCATTGCGGTGACGTCACGACTGATGGCTGCTCATACCCGGACGGGCATATCGGGCTCTCCCCGTCGGTCGCATCCCTCCCGCCAGCACGCCGGCACTGGATCCTGATCCACGAGATGGCGCACCAGTACCAGTTCCACGTCTGGTCGACGCTCATGGCCTCCCCCAGCTTCCACGCGCTGTTCGGCGACGATCTGGAGCTGCTCGCCAACTGCATGTCCGAAGTCCGCGGTGTGCGCCGCTCGTTCTGCAACGCCACCCAGCAGACGTGGGCGGCCGGGATCTGGAACGGTGTGGTCAACGGCTAACTCTCGCCTCACCGCCTGTTGCTCTGCGACGGCCCCGTCCACCGCACATACTCCGACCAGGTGCACTCCGCAGCCAGTTGCATCCCGTTCTCCGGGAAGTAGCCGATGAGCTGGCGCTGCTCCGGGTCCGCGTCGTAGGTCACGGACCGGAGCAACCGGCGGCCGCGGACCTCGACGAGCCGGATGATCGCGATACGGCGGCTGCGGTCGAACATGAACCAGGTGCCCGGCTCGACGCCGGCCTGAACCTGCGACATAGGAGACCAGTGCTGCACCACGGCCTCGACCGTACGTCGAACCGCCGACGGTCCTCGCCCCGGGCTGATCACACCGGGGCTAGCGCCGCCCCGTCGCGGCACAACGGCGCAACGCTAGTCCGCAGCCGCATCAGTGAGGACGGTCGCCTTGAGGCGAGTGAGAACCGTCTCCCACACGCCATTGAAGTCCGAGACGCGATTCTCCTTCACCGTTCCCGACGTCAGCTCGACCTGGGCGCCCTCGACCAGGCCCGCTGGCAGCGCGCCTGCGGAAGCCTTCCAGTAGAGCGTGTGCCCGTTCTGGTCCAGGAGCGTCACATGGTCCGGCGCTCCGTAGCCGTAGTCGACTCCCTGACGAACTGACACCACCCGAGCTCTCACCCCCAGCCCCTTGAGAGCAGTGCCTGCCGGCGCCAGGTAGCTCTTCACCGCCGCCTCGGCAACGTTCCGAGCTTCCCTCGCCCGAAGCTCTCGAGCGGCGGATGCGGCTTGGCTTCCCACAGCCGATGCGGCCAGGCGGATGTGCTTGCGTCCGATCACCCGATTCCCATCCGGGTCCGGGGTGAACAGCGAACGAAGTGTCTGCTGGTAGTCGCTGGAGTCGTCGAGCTGGTCGATCCACGCGAGGACCTCCGCCGCGCGTTCGGTCGTGCCGGGCGGAAGCTCAGCGTGATTCTCCAGAAGCCGCGTCACCGCGTCGGCTGTGGCCGGCTTCTCACGGGTGGCCCGCGCCGCGGAGATGAACCCGCCGTTCGCATCCGCCACCGCGATCGTGAAGGCAAGCAGAGCGGTCGCGTCATACACGCGGCTGTCCATCGAACCGGGCGACCAGTCCTTGTCATCGTCCGTGAGCTCGCTCGCAGCGAAGTCCTCCGTCAACGACCACAGACCCTCAGGTCGCACCCCCAGGAACAGCTTGAGGCAGTTCGTCCCGATGTGGGCCCACTCGCCGGTCTCCTCGTTCTGGAGGTTGATGATCTTGGACCGTGCACGCGTGTGCCCGCAGTAATCGCAGGCGAGTTCGGAAGCGGCTTGCCCGCCACCGAACGTGAGAAGCTGACCGTTCGCGGCCCGGGTGGTCACCGACCGGTACCGCCAGCCGGCGAACGAAATCGACGGCGTGTTCACGGTGACGTCGACAACCTCACGCATCATCGCCCCGTCAGGGCTGTGGATGATGCGGCGCTCGGTGCTGAGCTCGAATCGTTCCGCGATACCCGCACGCGCCAGCTTCCTGTTCGCGAGCTCGACCTTGTGGAGGAACGGCTGGAGGTTCCCGGGCGGGATCGTGTACACGGACCGCACCGCCACGTCCGACTCAACGTCGTCATCTGGCTCATAGCTGAGGGACCCTGTCGGGGCCGTTGCGACCTTCCCCGCGAATCGTCCTCCCTCGACAGTTCCCGCTGCGGCATGCAGGTTTCCGGCTGCGTCCACGATCATGACTGACCCTCCGATCCGATACTGAGCCTGGCGGCCGCGACCGCCGCAGGAACTCCTTCGCCACTGGCGGCGAGCTCACGAAGAGCCGCCCGCGGTGTCCGGTCATGGCCGGCGGCGAGGTGCCGCGCGTGAGGCAAGTTGTCCGTGCCCTCGCACGCGCGAAGTGCAGCCACAATCTCCTCAGGCGTGATCCGCGGGTTCTCCATCACGAGAGTCGCGCGTGCAGGATCCGCAGCCGCGGCCTCTCGTGCACGGTCGGGAAGACGCGGGTGACGGCATGCGGCGGGCGCCGCGGTGGATGCAAGCTGCTCGAGAATGTCCGGCGGAACCGCTGGGCTCAGGGGAAGGTGCGCACGAAGGGCGGGCAGGTGGACGTCCGCGGCAGCGCGCCGGTCCCACAGTTCACGAACGGTCGCCACCGACACGTGAGGGTTCATGAGGGCGGACACCCGATGCTCCAACGGTCGAGACCGGGAACCGTCTGTGGCGATGAAGTGGAGCACGCACGGCGGTGTGGCGAGGTTCTCGGCCACACGAGCCCCGACGTCGTAGTGCGGGCTCACCGAGAGCACGGTGAGCTGCGCGGCGTCGGCGGTGGTTGTCGCGAGCGTCACGATCGCGGCCACGGAGGTCGAAGCTGCGTGGATGAGAGCGTCCGTCCCGTTCACGCGCGCATGATCCCAGAGGGCGTAGAACGCGGCGTCCAGCCGCGACCCTTCGTCCTCCAGTGAACCTGCCGGCGGGCTCGACGTCTTGCCCGCGAACAGTCCGGCCTGCCCGTGAAGGTTCCCTACCCGATCGACAACGGTCACACCATCATGTGTGCGGCGGCGATCAGATGCTGCTCGGGTCCCGCGCAACCATCGCCAGCAGAACCATCACCGGGCCTGCCACCGGCACCGCATGGAGGCGGAGGTTCCCATGCCGCATCATCGCCACCCAGAGCGTCGTGGTCCGGGTCAGATGGATCGTTCGAGCGGCCCGCCATCGCTCAACGTCGGTGTGCTCGAGGAACGCGAACAGGCGCGCCCGCTCCTCCGGCTTCAGACCGCGGCCTTCCGCGCCCGGCAATCGATCCAGCACAGTGGCGATCCCAAGGAGGCGTTCAACGTCCGCACCGAAGTCCATACCTCCCACATGCGCGGCGGCTACCGCGCATGTGGGAGGTATGGACAACAACCCGAGCAGCGAGATCGTCCCCTTCGGCGGCGCTGATGCGCTGACCACCCGCGAGAGCGTTGTCGCCGCGCGCACGGAACTCGCCCGCCGGCAACTTCAGCTGAGCACGGAAAGGGAACGCGCGACCGCGGAGCTCGAACGCAAGCGCAAGGAGCTGGACGCGGACTTCGCGCGTCAACGTGCCGAGCTGGAGGCGTTGATGGCTCCGCTGAAGGAGCAGCTGGAGAAGATGGCGGAAGTGCTCTGGACCGTCGACCTCTACCTTGGGCGGGACGAGACCTTGCAGCTCGTCCGTGACGGCGCTCCCGCTCCCGCCGATGAGCCGATCACGGTGCGCCAGAAGGTGCTGGTGATGGCCGAAGAGTCGCTCATCATGATGGGGAAGCGAAACACGGGGATGGACGCCGACGACATCCCCCATTTCATCGAATGGCTCGCCTCCGACGACGCCAACCTCAACAGGGTGATCCCCGAGCGCAAGAGCGTCGTCGTCCTCATCCCCACCCGTGTGCAATCTCGTTCCGGGAATGCGTGGGAGGACGCCGCGCGCGACGCCCAGAACACCCGCTCGTACTGGCTTCTCCGCAACGGTGAGCGGCTGTACCTGCTGACGGTAGACCCGCAGTTGAAGGTCGGCGATCGTGTCCTCCCCCGCCGCCGCGAGTTCGTGGAGGTGTTCGATCGGGGCCTGTTCGGGTTCGGTCGCCGTAGCGGTGAGCCTGTCCGGCCGGGCAGTGACGAGTGGTTCGAAATCGAGAAGCGAGCCGACGCTCGGCGCCGGCACTACATGCGGATCATGCTCGTACTGCAGGGCCTCATCGACCGAACCCCGGTGTGGCATCCGCTCCCCCCTGCCGGGGTGAGCTTCCTGTCGATCGCCGATCAGGATGCCGGCAAGATCGTCCTACTCCAGGACGATGAGTCGTCGATCCAGCTCGGTGAGGGCGGTGAGACGTTCCTGCAGTGGCAGACCCGGTTGAACAAGCTACTCCGTCCCGGGCTCCGCGTGATCGGCAACTGGCACACGCGCGATTTCTCGGAGCTCTACTATGACGGTGACCGCTTCACGCGCGGGTCGCACCCTCGTCTCCACCCTGGCAACGCCGAGTACCCGCCGACGAATGAGCCGCACCTGATTGAAGGCCGGCGCGACGGCGGCTTCGTCATCCGGTACGAGCGAACCGATGGCGTCTATAAGCGCAACCAGCCCGTCCCCGACAAGCCAGGCTGGGTGTACACGGGCGAGACTCGTGTGGATGCGAAGCAGCGAGCATCGTGCGTCGTCCAGGCGTCTGACTCGTGGGTCCTCCCGTTCGACCTTGTGACTGTTCCTGAGCTCGAGCGCTTCCTCTACTCTCGGGAGGAACGCTCGAAGCACTTCCTCTCGATGGTCCCCACCGTCCGTGCCGCACTGGAAGCGAAGCGCGCCGAGGCAGCTCTCGAGGCCGACTTCCGTGGCCTCATCGGCCAGCTTCTCGTTGCGGAGGGAGCTGACGCTGAAGGAATCAGCGAGGTCGTCGACGATCTCGTGCACTGGTGGAAGCTCGCTCACACGTGGACTCAGCCTCTCAACGGCGATGGTGCTCATGAGCGGAAAGCCGCCGAGCAGATTGTCGCGGAGTACCGGTCCCGACGAGCGGGCGCCGTGGACACGCTCAGTGACGCCATGGTGGACGCCGGGCGCGCCGTCGACGGTGTGATCGCTGTCGCACGCGACCGCCGGGGCCGCTGGCACGCCTACGCACCATCACCGGGCGCGCATGACGAGCACGTGTACCTCGATGTCACCCGCATCTACCGCGATGGGACGCTCGGCACCCCCGCAACCTGGCAGGTGCTCGCGACAAGGACCGCGTCAGCCCTGCAGGTCGCATGGAAGGCCCCGGGGTGGGACACCTGGACATTCGGCGCGCACCCCGCCTGGTATCTCGATGAGCCCTCCCGCGCGCGCCTGATAGCGGACATCCAGGTGCGAGTCGGCGAGCGGACGATCTGTGTGACGGAGTTCTTCAACCCGGCAGACCCCGGCACCCGCGCGATGTTCGCATACTCGTGGGTGCCCGAGCACCTTCCGTCTGACCATCCCGCCAGGGCCACGGACAGCCCGTTCGGGTGGCGCGACGCGTCCGCGACAATCGAACGGCAGGGGTGGGTGATCACGCGCAGCGCGGACGGGGCGCCGCAGCTCGGCGCGCGCTCCGGAAGGAAGTACACGGGCGCCGTGCCGAGCGATTTCGGTGGCTTCACCACGAGCGAGTGGGGCGATGTGCCGTGGTACCCGTCGGGTGAGAGGTACGGTGAGGCGCGCCCGCGACTCGTCTGGTTGAACGAAGAGCTCTTCCACCAGGTCGTCGCGTACAGGTCGCGGTGCGAAGACCTTCTCACTGAGGAGCAGGCTGCCCGTCGCGCTCGCGAGAAGGCGGCCGATCGATTCATCCCCGGAGTGATGGATCTGATCCGGGCACGCCAGTTGAGCGAGATCCGCCGGCGGTTCGAAGAGGACTTCGGGAGCGAAGCGGATGACCTCTGGGAAGCACACGTTGCGTCCCTGCGGCTATCCGACCCGATCCACTGGAGGGACATCCACATCCTCATCGCTCAGGCGCTTGACCGGGGAGAGACGGTGGACGGTCGAACTCTCGCCCAGCTGCTCGCATCCTCCACCTTCACGACCGATCTGGGTGAGTACGGTGACATCGCGGTGCCGGAGCCAACCCCTCGGTGACCACGCACCGCGCATGTAGGTAGATGACCCCGATGGGAGGGCAGATGGGAACCGCACGCACGATCGCGCTCAACGACACGTTCACCATGCCTATCGACGCTGTCACGCAGACGTTCGCGATCGTCGGCAAGCGCGGCCGCGGGAAATCGTCGACAGCGAAAGTGCTCGTCGAAGAGATGGTCGGCGCGGGCCAGCAGGTCATCGTGCTCGACACCGTCGGAGCATGGTGGGGCCTCAGGTCCTCCCTCGACGGCGCATCCCCCGGGCTTCCCGTCGTCGTGTTCGGAGGACGGCACGGCGATGTCCCGCTCGAGGACACCGCCGGCGCAGTGATCGCGCGGACGCTGATGAAACATCGCGTGCCGGCGGTGATCGACCTGTCCGAGTTCCGGAAAGCTGGGCAACGCCGCTTCGCAACCGCGTTCATCGAGGAGCTCTACCACTCGAACCGCGAACCCCTGCATGTCGTGTTCGATGAGGCGGACGAGTTCGCGCCGCAGACGCCCCTCCCGGACAGTCGAGCGCTCCTCGGCGCGATGGAGGATTTCGTTCGACGTGGGCGCCTCCGAGGGCTCGGCGCAACCCTCGTCTCCCAGCGGCCGGCCGTGATCCACAAGGACGTCCTTTCGCAGGCTGAGGTCCTCATCACCATGGGGCTCACCAGCCCGCGCGACGTCTCCGCGATCAACGAATGGATCAAGCTGCACGCGGACGATGAGGAAGCGAAAGAGGTACGCCGGTCCCTCGCCAGCCTTCCGGTCGGTACAGCTTGGGTGTGGTCCCCGGAATGGCTGGAGACGCTGCAGAAGGTGGCGATTCGCCGTATCCGCACGTTCGATTCGTCAGCGACCCCGAAAGTCGGGGCGGACGTGGTCACCCCGACCGCGCGCGCTGAGATCGACTTGGGTGCGCTCGGCGAGGAGATCGCCGCGACCATCCAGCGGAAAGCCGATGATGACCCGAAGGCGCTGCGTACGCGGATCGCGACGCTCGAGAAGCAGCTCTCGGAGTCCGCGAAGGCCTCCCCCGCCGAGCCGAAAGCGCGGATCGTCGAGGTTCCCGCACGGATGTCAGAGCAAGACCGGGATGATCTCGCGACTCGCCTCACCGAGCTCGAAGGGGTTGTTCAGACGATCCAGTCGATCTCGGAAGGCATGTTCCGAACGCTCGAGTCCGTACGGGCGGCCGCGACCACCGCAGGTGCGACGTCGGCACCGTCCGTGCGAGCCAAGATCGCGCCCGCACCACGGACCACCGAAGGCGCGCGCCGCGCCCACACTCCTGGCCGTGGCACCGCGAGCGCGGCGCCGGCGGCCCCAGGGCCCCAGCGGGAGCGCCCAGCGTCGGGATCGCAGGCCAGCGACTCACTCACCCTCTCGAAAGCTCAACGTGCGATCGCGAGCGCTCTCGCCACGCACGGCACGCTGTCGCAACGCCAGCTTGGCCTTCACACCGGGTACGCCCACAAGTCCGGCTCGTTCTCGAACGCACTGTCGGGGCTTCGCACCCGCGGCCTGATCGAAGGCTCCGGCGCCGCGATCACGCTGACCCCCGTCGGCTTCGACGCTCTCGACGCCGCCGGCGGGTACGAACCCCTGCCGACCGGGCCGGCGTTGGTCGAATGGTGGCTGTCGCGGCTCCCGAAAGCGCAGGCGGCGATGCTGTCCGCGCTGCTGGACGCGTACCCTGATCCGCTGTCCGTCGAGCAGCTCGGTGCTGCCACCGGGTACGCCGCCGGGTCTGGTTCGTTCTCGAACGCCCGCTCGAAACTGAACGTCGCCGAGCTCATCCACGGCAGCCGTGATGCACTGTACGCAGCGGACGAGCTTGGCCAGGCGGTGCTGAGCTAAGAATCTCGAGCCGGGTTCACTCGGTTGCCGCCCGTCGCTCATCGAAGGTCGGCGGGTGACAGTAACGTGACCGCATGCGCGCAGCGATACGACCCCGGCACCAGGTCACAGTGACCGTCGAAGGGGAGTCCCTCCAAGCGATCCAGGACGCCCTCGCGACAGAGCGTCCCGCCGGTCACGAGCTCGCGTCAGCGCCGGTCGTCATGTCGAAGACGTCGACGCTCATGACGGCGACGGGGACGTTCGTCGCACGCAACGCCGCCCGGGAGGTGGAAGGCCCGGATCTCGCCGCCATCCGCGCGCTGACCCCGGACGGGTGGCAGATCACCGCCCTGCGAGACTGACCCGCACCCGGGCGCGTCGCGCGTGCGCCGGCGCCGCGCCCTACGTCAATCCTCGCGGACCGGGTCACCGCCAACCGAACGCACCTTGACGATCTTCTCGATCGCACTCCGTGCTCGCGCCGCGGGCGCCGAGATGTCGCGCACTCCATGAGCTGCTGCGGCTGCACCGCTCTCGAACAGTGGGACGCTCGTGCGGTACTGCGCGCACGACGGATCGATCCGACCTTCGATGAGCGCCAGTCGCACCGCGAGAAGCTCCGTCGGGTCCCGGTGCCCCAGCCAGCCGGAGCAGACCTCCCCTGACCCCTGATGGCAGGCGAACACAGCCTGAGCGGACTGCTGCGCGATGTCGCCGTCGTAGCGTTCGAGCTTCGCGTACTCGTCCTCATGCCAGACACCGGAAGGCGCGTTGACACGGTACGGGCATGACGCGCACGGCGTCGGCCGTGGGCGGGCGGGTGAGCTCACGATCGGTGAGTTTCGTTGCAGGCCATGTCATCCACATGCGCGGTCACCTGGACATGGTCGCACCCCTCCGCTTGTCCTGCGGAGGGGTGCGAGGTCATGACGTCAGCGGTGGGCCTGCCGCGACCGCATCCGAAGCAGGATCACACCGGCGTACAGCAGCCCGACGGCGCCGACCGCAAGGAACGGCGTCAGCGCGGTCGGACCCGTGTTCGCGAGCTGCGTCCCATGGGAGGCCGTGCTGACCGTCGCCGGGGTGGCGCTGGCCGTCGTCGCGGACGTCACCCCCGTGTTCGCGAGACTGTCGCTCGTTCCACCGCCCGACGAGCCGGTGACGGTGGTGCTTGCGCAGCTCACGGACGGGTCCGTCAGGCACGTCGCACCCGAGGCAGGCTGCGCCGTGAAGCCCGCCCCGGCAACCTGAACGCTCGGGGCGAGGCGACCGGAGTGGGCGCTGTTGACGGTGCCGGTGACCGTGATGGAGGTCGACGTGTGGGCGGGGACCGTCGCAAGCTGCCAGCGGAGACCACCCGGCTGCGACGCGCCCACAGGCGAGGTCGAAGTGACAGTGAACCCGGCGGGCGTGGTGAACAGGACACCGACGTCAGTAGCGTCGACCGCCGAGGCGTTGTCGACGAAGATGGTGAAGGTGGTGGCGTCACCGGCGGCAACCGTCGCAGGGCCGGACACGCTGAACGTGATCGCTGCGACGGAGACATGCACGGTCACCGGCGCGCACGACGCGGTCGGATCCGTGGTGCACGGCGTCCCCGTCGGGGTGCCTGCACCGCCGGAGAACGTGACCGTCGCACTCGGAGTGAGAACGTCACCGTCGGTCGCTCCCGAGTCGACGGACGCGATCACCGACACCGCCACGGACGTGCCCGCCGCGAGCGTCCCCTGCGTGATGTACACCGTGCGCTGGCCCGGGTTGTACGAGCCAGCCGTCGAAGAGGAGAAGGTCAGGCCAGGCGGGAGCTGCACGGCCGCGCTGACCGACGTCGCATCGCTCGCCCCAGGGTTCGAGAGGCTCAGCGCGAAGCTGACGACGTCGCCCGGGTGCGCGGTGACGCTTCCCGAGGTGAGCGCGAAGTTGACCACGGGCGGCGCCGGGGGCGTCGGAGTGTTGATGGTCGTCGACGCACAAGACGCGGTCGGGTCCGAGGTGCACACGTTCGTGGGGTCGGCGATGATCGTGGCCGGGCCGACGCTCGCATGCGCCGAGAGGGCGCTCACAATCGACCCGGTCGAGGCTGTTGCATCCGCCGTGAACGTGCTCGACCAGCTGTCACCCGCAGCCAGCGGCCCGCCAGCCCATTGGGCAACCTGACCGCTGAAGGTGGCGCCGAGAACGGAGTCGTACGCGGCCGTCGAGTCGAGAGTGTTCGAGACCACCAGCCCGGTGACATCGGTATCGCCGTCGTTCGCGACGGTGAGCGTGTACGTCACCACCGCGCCCTGCGCGACGACAGACTGATCTGCGCTGATGGTCACGGTCAGGTGGGCACCCGTGCCCGCGATGGCGGGCTGGACACCCGCGAACACGACCAGCGCGACCACGGCTACTGCAGCGGCGACGCTCGTCGCCACGAGACGGCGGATTCGTCCGCCAAGTCGAGTGAACATTGCTTCCCCTTTGATCTGGGTGGCGTCATGTCGCCACCCATCCCCCACATGCGCGGTGCGCGCGCACGATGCCCACCATTCGATCCGATCAGCGAACCCCGCACCAAACTGGCGCGCCGGACGCGGTCATGAACGGCGCGTCACCCGCCAGTCACGCTGCCTGCTCGGTCGCGCGGACGGTCACGCTGTCGGCGATCGCGGCGTCGATGAGCGCGAGCCGCTGCAGCGCACCATCAAGCTCAGCCTGATCCGGGAACATTTCGCCGGCGGCCGCAGCGGCGGCACTCGACTCCGCGTTCACCTGCAGGAGGCGAGCACTCGATATCCACTCCTCCGCATTCGCCGGCAGCGAGTCGATGAGCGCGTTCACCTGGTTGACGATGATCTCGGCAACCGCGGACGTTCCGCGGCGCATCTCCCGTGGTGTGATGATCCCGCTCGTCACGTTGCGGTAGCCGAACATCACCTGCAACTGCAGCCCGGTGCCAGCGAGTGGCGTCATCGAGAGCCCCAGACCGCGAGTGGACCTGAACCGGATCGGTCGGCCCGGTTGGCCCCCGCCGCGAAGCGCCGCGATCGTCTCGATCACCTGAGCGCGCAGCTGCGCATCATCGTCAGGCGTGCGAGCGGTCGACGCAGCAGCCGCATCCCGGGCGTTCTCCGACCGCGTGGTGAGCTGTTCCGCACGGTGAGCGAACTCTGCCGCATCGGCGCGAGCCTTGCGTGCCGACTGCTGGTGAACGGCACGCATCAGCTGCAGCCGCTTCACCTCCGCGCGCACCGTGGCCTGCTCGAGCAGCAGTGGGTTTCCGGATGCGAGCGCTTTCAACTCGCCGTAGCTGATCGACGCGGCGGACACATCCTCGATCTCACGGGCCGTCGCGCCCGTCGCGTAGAGCGCATCGAACGACCGGGACTTGCGCTCGATCGCCTGCCACATGAACGCGTCGAAGGTTCCTTCCGTCACCACTCGCGTGATCGTCAGGTGCCCGGCCAGGTTGCCCGGTCGATCCCCACGCCCGTCGCGCTGAACCACACTGGAAGGCTGCCATGGCGCGTCAAGATGCCAGAGGTGGGTGAGCCTCGTCTGCACGTTCGTTCCCATGCCGACCTTCGCCGTCGACCCGATCAGCAGATCGACCTCACCGTCACGGCACGCCGCGAACAGTGCAGCGCGGGCCTTGTCCGTCGTCGCGTCATGAGCGAACCGGATACGCCGCGGGTCCATGCCCCGATCAACGAGCGCACGGCGCAACCGGCCGTACGTGGAAGAGTCCCCCGGCTTCGGAGTGCCAAGGTCGAAGAAGGCCAGCTGGAACGCGCCCGGCGCCGGGTGGTTACCGAACGTCCGGTCCTTCTGCTCACGGTGCGCGGCAACGATCGCATCAGCGATCGTGAGCATCGCCTGCGACGTCTCCGGAAGCCCGACGAGGCGAGGGTCCAGCGCAACCTTCCGCCCGTCGTTGCATACCAGCAGCATGTTGTCGTCAGTAACATGCCCGCCGCGGGCTTCCCGCTGGCCGGGCCGGCGGTCGTGGATAGCGTCCGCGCGAGCCGCGAGCTCTTCCACGAACCGACGCTGCCCGGGCGTTGGCTCAACCGACAGGGTGCGTGTGGTGACCGCCGGCCGCGGGAGGCCGAGGACCGCCGGGTCGACGATGTCCGCGACCTGAGCGAGCATCGTCTTCAGCTCAGGAGCGTTCACAACCCCTACCGGGCGTCGCTGCATCCGGAAGGTCGACCCATCCGGTGAGACCTCGATGTTCGTCTCGAACCGAATGAACGCCGACACCCACGAATCGAACGCGAGAAGGCCGATGCGCTCGAGGATTTCCGGCTGAAGGAAACGCTGCCACACCCAGGTTTCCGCGAGCGTATTCGACCAGGGGGTGCCAGTGAACAGCGCCACGACCGGCGCGCCCTCAGGGCGACGCGCAGCGAGCGTTTCCACTTTCACGAGCAGGTCGGTGGCACGCTTCGAGCTGCCGGAGCCCATCCCGTTGTCCCGCGACGCACTGTCGGTGCTGAGCCTGCGGAACAGGTGTGCCTCGTCGATCATCAGATGGTCTACGCCCAGCTGCTCGAACCAGATGTTCCCCAGATCGCCGATGCCCTCCCGGAGCTTCAAGATCCGTGCCTCGAGCGCACGGATAGCGCGTGCGATCGCTTTCGGGCCCTTCTCCTTCTGGCCGGACCCGCTGGCGCTGAGCGCCAGCCGAAGCCGATGCTTCTGCGCGGCAAGCCACCGAGTCTCCGATTCAGGGTGAACGGGGATGGCAGTGAACGCGGAGTGCGTCATGATCACGGCATCCCAGTCGCCGGTCGCGCACCGCGCAGCGAACACACGGCGCTCATCGCGGGCGAGATCATCTTTCGTCGCGATCAGGAACCGGCCTGTCGGGAACGTCTGCTGCGCTTCCCGGGCCATCTGATCGAGGAGGTGGTCGGGGACCACGATGAGGGGCTTGCGGGCGAGCCCGAACTGTCGGAGCGTCCGCGCCGCCATCACCATCTCTGCCGACTTCCCAGCACCGACGGGGTGCGCGAGCAGCGCACGAGGGCTGCTGGTGATCCGTTCCACTGCAGCTCGCTGGTGAGGCCAGGGGGTGAAGTCGCTGTGCAACCCCGGGAAGGTGAGGCCGCTGCCGTCGTACTTCCTCGTGACGTGGCAGTTCAGCCGCTCGTTGTAGTCGTCGCAGATCCGCTCAGCGCGCGCCGCGTCCTCCCACACCCAGGTGCTGAACCGGTCCCGGATGAGCTCAAGCTTCTCGCATGCGGCCGCGCTTTTCTGCGCGTTGCGCACCTGCACGTAAGCGTGCCGCTCCACGCTGTACTCACGGTCGTGAACCTCGGGAGCTCGAGCGTTCAGCGCGCACTCGACCAGCCAGGTGACCTCCGCGTCAGGGGTGCCGTACGCGATCTGCGCGGACGCTGACGCGTACCCGTCGTTGACCTCCCACACGCCCTGCAGCTCGCTCCGGGTGACGGTCGGGTACCGGACCCCCATCTCCTCTGAGAGGAACGCGCTCACGTCGGCGGTGGAGACGAACGGGGATCCGAGCCCCATCTTGATCTCCAGCGGGCCCAGTCGTGGCGGCAGCGCCGCACGGAGAGCGTCGATGTTCCGTTCAACGCCAGCCCGCTCCGCGCGACGTAGCTTCGCTCTCAGATCACCCGACAGGTACTCCCCCGCCGCCACCCACCGGGTGCCGTCCTCGTAGGCGAGGTCACCGAGCGCGTCGGGGACCTGACCTTCGGTGATGCCGAGAAGCCCCGCGATGCGCTCCACACTGAGGTGGCCCGTCTCGCCGAGGCTGACCGCTACAGCTTCCGCGGGGGTGTCGACACGGACCACCGGGTCCGGCGCCCGATTCACACGGTGCAGGAGGATCGGGGCGGGGCCAGCCTCGCCTGTGTCCTGATCGAACACTTCAAGCGCCATGACGAGCGCCGCGTCCGGGTCGCGACGGAAACCACCCATCGCAGGCCGACGCCAGGACAGCGATGGAAGGCCCGTCTCCTCATCAGCTCGACCTTCGACGAGCGAGCCACGGTTGAGGTGCCCGAACCGGGCGACGTAGCTGGTATACGCGGACAGGGTGCGGGCGCGCAGCACGGCGATCTGTGCGTCAGGGATATGCGGGTTCGTCTCCTGAGCGAGAAGTTCCACGGCAAGGTCTCGCAGCTCGATGAGGGTCTTCAGCTCGGCGTTCGGTCGCACCGGCTCTGCTTTCCCGCCACGGATCCGGACGAGCCCGTCACTGTCGTCGTGGAAGCTGCCTTCCTTGCGCCCTGCAGCGTCCTGGAGCACGACGTCGCCGATGTGGGTGACGTCGATGTCGCGACCGATCGGTACGAGCTTCGAGGTGAGGGACGCTACGGCACGGGCAATGTCATCGTCCGGTTGGGTGGAGGCGACCGCCAGCGGCGCCGGCGGATATCCGGTGGCGACCATCACGCCGGCAACATGGGCGGGGTTCTCACCCCAGTACCTGGAGACCGCGGGCGCGTCGGTGATCGTCAGCCCGGGGCGGGCGGGCTCGGTGACGGTCATGCGATGGTCGACGGTGGGGTCGACCATCTGATGCCTGTACGTGTCCCACCGTGCGTCGTGCCGCTCGAAGTCGGGCGCCGCCGGCCACATCGGCTGTGCGAGCTCGTCGTTGCGTCGGATCGCGAGGATGTCGGTGACCGCGTCGGTTCCCGCACTGGCGAACGCACCGGACGGTAGCCGAACCGCACCGATCATCGATGCCACGCCGGACTCTTCGAGCAGCTCACCGATGCCGCTCTGGCTGTCCATCGAGTGCCGGCTGATGATGAGGATCGCGTACCCACCGGGCCGCAACGCTGCGATCGCCCGGGACGCGAAGTAGTTGTGGAGGGACAGTGAGCGGCGAAGCCTGCTGTCGTACACGGTGCTGCTGCTGAAGGGGACGTTACCGATCACCGCATCGAAGTACTCGTCACGCAGCACAGCCGCCTGCAGACGTGACTCATGGATCTCGGCGTCCGGGTGCAGGAGCTGCGCGATCCGTGCGCTCGTGGGGTCGATCTCGACGCCTGTCCAATGGATCGGCAGGTCGGCGGGCGCGGAGGACATGAACGCTCCGGAGCCACAGCCGGGCTCGAGCACGTTCCCGCCGGTGAAGCCGGTGCCTCGGAGAAGCTCGAACACGGCGCCGGCGACAGCTTCCGGTGTGAAGTAGGAGGTGTCGACTTGGTCTCGTGCAGCCTCGAACGCTTCCGCCGGCAGCGCCGCGTCGATGCGGTCAGCAGCTGTCAGCCAACGACCGGTCGGCGCGACCGCGAACGCCGGAGCCAGCCCACCCCAGCCCGTGAACCCGCGCAGGATGCCGGCTTGCTCCTCTGTGACGGTGCCACCCGACTGGAGCGTCCACGCAAGTTCGATGGCAGCGAGCTGAGCTTCGGAGTCGTAGCGGGGCATACCTCCCACATGCGCGGTCTAGTCCACGGACGCTCCCCGGGGCTCACCCGCCCATCCCGGTGCGACCCGGTCGAGATATGCGCGCCGGTCAAAGCCGTCCACGCTCGGGCTCTCCATCCGAACGCGCTGATTCTGTCGCCAGAGCGCGAGGGACCGTTCGGCAGCGTCATCGGTGTACCGCCGTGGCCACCGGCCGTGTTCGCCTGTGAAGCGCGCAAGCCCGTCAGCACGCTCCCTCCACCGGGCTGCGGACATTCGGCTAGCGCTCCACCCCGGCGCAACCTCGTCGAGGTACGCGTGTCGGTCAGCGACTCTCGGGTTTGAGCGCCCGCCTCGAGCGCGGTTGCGCTGATGCTGTAGCCAGCTCGCGAGGGACCGTTCGGCAGGGTCATCGGCGGACCACCGTGGCCATCGGCCGGATTCTCGCTTGAAGCGCCCAAGGTCATCAGCGCGCTCCTCCCACGGGGTGAGGGACCTTCGGCTAGCGCGCCACCCCGGCGCAACCTGGTCGAGATATGCAGCCCGGTCGAATTCAGGTGCGATCTGTTCGGATGCAAGCGCTAGCTTGCGCTGATTCTGTCGCCAGAGCGCGAGGGACCGTTCGGCAGCGTCATCGGTGTACCGCCGTGGCCACCGGCCGTGGTCGCCTGTGAAGCGCGCAAGCTCGTCAGCACGCTCCTTCCACCGGGCCGGGGACATTCGGGTGGCGCTCCACCCAGGGGCAACCTCGTCGAGGTAGGCACGTCGGTCAGTGGCGCTCGGGGTTGAACGCCCGCCTTGAACGCGGTTGCGCTGATTCTGTCGCCAGAGCGCGAGGGACCGTTCGGCAAGATCAGGGGTGTCCTCCCGTGGCCACCGGCCGTGGTCGCGCGTGAAGCGCGCAAGCTCATCAGCACGTGCCGTCCACCGGGCCGGGGACATTTGGCTATCGCTCCACCCCGGCGCAACCTGGTCGAGGTACGCATGCCGGTCGGACTCATGTGTGATCTGTTCGGATGCCAGAGCTCGCTTGCGCTGAATCTGTCGCCAGACCGCAAGGGACCGTTCGGTGGGGTCGACGGCGTGCTGCTGTGGCCATCGGCCGTAGTCGCGCGTGAATCGCCCAAGCTCATCAGCACGTGCCTTCCACGGGGCCGGGGACCTTTGGTTAGTGCTCCAGCCCGGCGCCACCTGGTCCAGGTATGCAGTCCGGTCAAAGCCACCTGCGCTCGGTCTCTGCTTCCGAGTGCGGTCGCGCTGATGCTGTCGCCAGCTCGCGAGGGACCGTTCGGCAGGGTCATCGGCGGACCACCGTGGCCATCGGCCGTAGTCGCGCGTGAATCGCCCAAGCTCATCAGCACGTGCCTTCCACGGGGCCGGGGACCTTTGGTTAGTGCTCCAGCCCGGCGCCACCTGGTCCAGGTATGCAGTCCGGTCAAAGCCACCTGCGCTCGGTCTCTGCTTCCGAGTGCGGTCGCGCTGATGCTGTCGCCAGCTCGCGAGGGACCGTTCGGCAGGGTCATCGGCGGACCACCGTGGCCATCGGCCG
>NZ_SCOB01000009.1:0-132786 GCF_005503465.1 Microbacterium sp. 4NA327F11
GGCGGAAGATGTCGGGGGTGCGGGCGAGCTGGCGACGGGTGCGGCGGATGTGACCCGCGAGCACACGTTCGGCCTCTTCGATGTCGTCGTCGCGCAGGGCCGCCACGATCAGGTGGTGCTCCTCGTAGGCGATGCGGCGTGACTCGGGCTCCCACGACGTGACGTACGCGCGGCGGTACGGCGCCGTGGTGTTCCAGAGCTTCTGGATGAGGGCGCCGAGCTGCACGGTGTCGGCGGCCGCGTAGGTGCCGAGGTGAAAGGCGCGATCGAGTTCGAGGAAGGCGTCCGTGTCGGCGCCGACCACACTGATGCGGTGGGCGAGGGCGGAGAGCTCCTCGATGGCGCCGGCGTCGAGTCGGGGCGCCGAGTACCGCAGCAGGAGGGGTTCGAGCCGCTCGCGCATCTCGTACACCTCCTCGCATTCGGCGAGGGAGAGGTGGGAGACCCACGCGCCGGTGTTCGCGACGACCGTGACGAGCCCCTCGTACTCGAGCTGCTGCAGCGCCTGCCGCACCGGCACACGGCTCGCACCGAAGCGGGCGGCGAGATCCTCCTGGCGGATACGCATGCCCGGCGGATAGTCGCCGCCGACGATGCCGCCGCGGATGCTGTCGGCGATGCGCGGTCCGGCGTCTCCGTCGCGGGGGCGGGCGTGCGTGTCGTCGGCATGCGTCGACGCGGTCTGTGCGGTCATCGATGATCCCCTCGGCTCGCCTTCATTCTGCCGGGCGGGCCGGATGCCACAGGATGACGGGGGAGTCGGCCTCGTAGGCCTTGCCGTCGGGGTAGCTGACCAGTTCGAACTGCATGCCCCAGGGGGCTCGGAAGTACAGCCATCGCTGACCGGCGGCGGCACCGGCGCTCGCGATCGGGTCGCCCATGATCTCGACGTCGTACGCGCGCAGGTGGGCGATCGCGGCATCCATATCGTCGACGTAGAGCGCGAGGTGGTGTCCACCGATGTCGCTGTTGCGCGGGGGAGGGGACTGCCCGTCGGGCGTCTCATAGGCGAAGACCTCGAGATTGGTGCCGTTGCCGAGACGGTAGAAGCGGATCTCGGTGATCACGGACCGGGGGTGAACCCCGAGCTGGCGCGACATCCAGTCGTCGTCGGCGCGCTTCGCGCCCAGCGTGTAGACGGGCACGGCGCCGAGCACGTCCACCAGGAAGCGCTCGGCCTCCTCGAGGTCGGGCACGGTGATGCCGAGGTGGTCGGAGCCGCGCAGACCGGGGATTCCTGTCATCGATCGACCTCCTCGTCGTCTGGATCCAGTTTCGGCTCCAGTGTGCGTCAATTCTCGCTTTGAACGCAAGAAGTTCTTGAAATTGGATCCAAACATGCGTTACCGTGAGCGAGCGCTGACGAGTGGCGCACTGTCGAAGGAGATGGGATGCCCCAACGTCGTCGTCTGCAGACGGGAGTCGACTGGATCTCGCTGTCGACCACCGCCGCCGACTGGAAAGCCGCCGACCCGGAGCTGCTGACAGCCATGTACGGCGAGCTCCACCTCATCCGTGCCTTCGAGGAGGCCGTGCTCGACCTCGCCGCCGCCGGCCTCGTGCACGGTCCCGCGCACTCGAGCATCGGTCAGGAGGGCGGCGCCGTCGGCTCGATCATCGGCCTGCGTCCCACCGATGCCGTCAACGGCTCCCACCGCGGACACCACCAGTTCCTCGCGAAGGCGATCACCTACGTCGCCGGCGGTCGGCTCGACCTCGGCGCCCTCGTCGACCCGGCGCTGAACGCGCTGCTCCAGCGTACGCTCGCCGAGATCCTCGGCCTCGCACAGGGGTTCTCGGGCGGACGCGGCGGGTCGATGCACCTGCAGTGGCTCGAGGCGGGCGCGCTCGGCACGAACGCCATCGTCGGCGGCGGCGCCCCCATCGCCGCCGGCCACGCGTGGGCGCAGAAGCACGCCGGCACGACGGATGTCTCGGTCAACTACTTCGGCGACGGCTCGAGCCAGATCGGCTCGGTGCTCGAGTCGTTCAACCTCGCCGCGACCTGGCGCCTTCCGGTCGCGTTCTTCATCGAGAACAACCTCTACGCGGTCTCGACCCATGCCTCGGAGGCCAGCGCCGACGCCCGCTTCTCGGTGCGCGGGCAGGGGTTCTCCATCCCGTCGTGGCGGGTCGACGGCATGGACCCCCTCGCCGTGCACCTCGCGATGACCGAGGCGACCGAGCGGATGCGCGCGGGCGACGGTCCTGCGATCGTCGAGGCGGAGGTCTACCGCTTCTTCCACCAGAACGGCCCCTACCCCGGGAGCGCCTTCGGCTACCGCACGAAGGACGAGGAGGCCAGCTGGCGCGAGCGCGATCCGATCGCCCTCCTCGGCGGCAGGCTCCGTTCGCTCGGCATCGCCTCCGACGCCGAGCTCGATGCCGTGCGCGACCAGGCCGTCGCGGCGATGGTCGACGCCGTCGCGGCGCTCGTCGAGGACGACCCCGATAACGCCGGTCGTCGTCGCATCCGCCCCGAGCTCTGGCCCGACCCGGCAGTGGTCGACACCGGCATCCGCGGCGACGAGTCCGAACTCGCGGATGCCGCGGCATCCGACCCGATCGTGTTCGACGGGCCGTGGCGGGACATCCGCTTCGTCGACGCCGTCGCCGCGGTGATGGACCGGCGCATGTCCGAGGACGAGCGCATCGTCGTGCTCGGCGAGGACGTCCACCGACTCAACGGCGGCACGAACGGCGCCACGAAGGGGCTCGCGAAGGCATATGGACCCGAGCGGGTCATCGGCACCCCCATCAGCGAGAACGGGTTCTTCGGGCTCGCCGGAGGCATCGCGCTCGACGGCAGGTTCCGGCCGGTCGTCGAGTTCATGTACCCCGACTTCATGTGGGTCGCGGCCGACCAGGTGTTCAACCAGGTCGGTAAGGCCCGCCACATGTTCGGCGACAACAACACGGTGCCGCTCGTGCTGCGCACCAAGGTCGCCATGGGATCCGGCTACGGATCGCAGCACCTGATGGACCCCGCCGGCATCTTCGCGACCCAGCCCGGCTGGCGCATCGTCGCCGCCTCGACCGCGGCGGACTACGTGGGCCTCATGAACGCGGCGCTGCAACTCGATGACCCCGTGCTCGTGATCGAGCACGTCGATCTCTATGGCCAGGCCGACCGTGTGCCCGATGCGCCGCTCGACTACGTCATCCCGCCTCGCAGCGCAGCCGTGCGCCGGGAGGGCGCGGAGCTCACCGTGCTCACCTACCTCTCCATGGTGCAGTCCTCGCTCGACGCCGTCGCCGAGACCGGCGTCGATGCGGAGGTGATCGATCTGCGCTGGCTCGACCGGGCCTCCTTCGACTGGGACACGGTGGGGGAGAGCATCCGCAAGACCAACAACGTGCTCATCGTCGAGCAGGGCTCGCGCGGCCCGTCGTATGGCGCGTGGCTCGCCGACGAGATCCAGCGGCGGTTCTTCGACTGGCTGGACCAGCCCGTCGAGCGGGTCACCGGCGGCGAGGCGAGCCCGAGCATCTCCCGCATCCTCGAACGCGCCGCGATTGCGGGGACCCCCGAGATCGTCACCGAGATCGACGCCATGCGTCGCGCCTGGGGCGGTCGCTGATGGCCGCCGTGATCCGCATGCCGGAGGTCGCCACGGGCACCGGCGAGGCGGCGATTCAGACGTGGCTCGTCGAGGTCGGGACGGCCGTCGCCGCCGGCCAGCCGATCGTCGAGATCGAGACCGAGAAGGCCGTCGTCGAGTACGAGACGGAGGTCGCCGGCGAGCTCGCCGCGATCCTCCTCCCGGCCGGGGAAGCGGGCGCCGTCGGTGCGCCGATCGCCGTCGTCGCCGAGGCGGGCGAGTCCCGCGCCGATGCCCTTGCCGCCGCGGAGGCGGAGGGTGTCGCCGTCGGTGGCCCGCCCGCCGACGCGGTTCCCCCTGCGCCTGCACCGACGCCGACGCCGACGACGGCGGCCGCACCCGTCACGGCGTCCGAGCCCGTGCCGACGGCGGTCACTGAGCCCGTGCCGACACCGGAATCGGCTGCCGAATCGGTGCCCGCACCGCCTGCGCCCGATGCGCCGGCGGACGAGGACGCAGGCCCCGATTCCTCGGCTGGGCGCGTGTTCGCCTCCCCGCTCGTGCGTCGACTCGCGAGCGAGCGCGGCATCGATCTCGCCGCCGTGCGCGGCTCGGGCCCGCGCGGGCGCGTCGTGCGGCGCGACCTCGACGATCTGCCCGCGCCGGCACCCGTGGCCCCGGCGGCGACGGCCCCTGTCTCGACGCCCGTGCCGCCCGCCCCCGGGGGAGCTCAGGCTCCCGCACCGGCCGGCGCTGAGGACATCCCGCACACCGGCATGCGTCGCGCCATCGCGCGTCGGCTCACCGAGGCGAAGACCGAGATCCCCCACATCTACCTGCGGGCGGACTGCCGGGTGGACGCCCTCCTCGATCTGCGCGCACGCATCAACGAGGGACGTGCCGCCGATGCGCGCGTGTCGGTCAACGACCTCGTCGTCAAGGCGGTCGCCGCCGCGCTCCTCGATGTGCCCGAGGCCAACGCCATCTGGCTCCCGGAGGTCACCCGGCGCTTCTCCGGCGTCGACCTCGCGATCGCAGTCTCGATCCCGGGCGGACTCGTGACCCCGGTCGTCCGCGGGGTCGACACGCTTCCGGTCGGGCGTCTCGGCGCGGTCATCCGCGAACTCGCCGAGCGGGCGCGGGCGGGGCGCCTCAAGCAGAGCGAGCTCGAGGGCGGATCGTTCTCGGTCTCGAACCTCGGCATGTACGGCACCGCAGAGTTCGCGGCCATCATCAATCCGCCGCACTCGGGCATCCTCGCCGTCGGCGCCGCGACGCGGCGGCCGGTCATCGACGATGACGGCGAGCTCTCGGTGGCGACGGTCATGACCGTGACGCTGTCCGCCGATCATCGCGTGCTCGACGGAGCGCTCGCCGCCCAGTGGCTCGCCGCATTCGTCCGGAGGATCGAGCACCCGCTGTCGCTGCTCGTGTGACACGCTGACGGATGCCGCGGCCCCCGGAATGATGGATCCCGCGGGCGCGTTGCGCCTGTCGAACCACACCGAAAGGAACGTCATGGCCCGCATCGCCGTCATCGGAGGAACCGGCTACGCCGGAAGTCACATCGTGCGCGAGGCGGTGAGCCGTGGACACACCGTCATCTCCGTGGCCCGCTCCGTGCCGGCCGAGCGCGTCGAGGGCGCGACCTACGTCGAAGGGACGCTGCTCGACGTGCCGTCGCTCGTCGCCGAGCTGCAGGGCGTCGACGTGGTCGTGTCGGCCGCGGCGCCGCGCGGCGACATGGCGGGCAAGCTCCGGCCCGCGACGGCCGAGCTGCTCGCGGCGCTGCCGGACTCCGTGCGGCTGGGCGTCATCGGCGGCGCGGGCGGCAGCCTCGTCGCCCCGGGTGGCCCGCGCCTGATCGACAGCGGGTTCCCCGAGGAGTACAAGGCGGAGGCGTTCGAGGCGATCGGCATCCTCGAGGACCTCCAGGCGACGGATGCCGCGAAGGACTGGTTCTTCGTGCACCCGGCTGCAGAGTTCGGCGCGTGGGCGCCGGGCGAGCGCACGGGGGCCTACCGCGACGGCGGCGACGTGCTCGTCTCGGACGAGAACGGCAAGTCGTACATCTCCGGCGCCGACCTGGGTGTCGCGGTGGTCGATGAGATCGAGACCCCGGCGCACCACCGCGGGCGCTTCACGATCGGGTACTGACCGACGCCTCCGGGTCAGACGAGGTCGCGCCAGTCGATCTCGTCTGACCCGTCGTCATCCTCATCGTCGTCGTTGAGACGGATGACGGGAAGCGACATCGTCTCGGTCGGCGGACCCATCACGGTGGCCTCGTCGCGGCGATGACGCAGCACGTCGTCGATGTACGACGACACGACCTCCGCGAGGGGGACCGACACCCCCCGTGCCTGCGACATGTACCAGCGATGCTCGAGCACCTGGTGGAACACCTCGGCGGGCTCGAGCTTCGCGCGCAGATCGAACGGGATCGAGGTCACGACCGGCTCGAAGATGCGGGTCAGCCATTCGTGGGCGACCATGTCTTCGTCCTGCCCGGGGCGGGCGGCCCGCGCGCGGAACTCGTCGAGGTCGTTCAGCAGCCGCCGTGCCTGGTTCTCCTCGACGTCGAGGCCCGTCAGGCGCAGCAGACGCCGCTGATGATGTCCCGCGTCCACGACCTTCGGACGGATCGCCACGCGAGTGCCGTCGCCGGTGGTCGAGATCGACATCTCTCCGATGTCGAAGCCGAGCGCGTTGAGCTTGTGCACCCGCTCGGTGATGCGCCAGGACTCGCTCGCGCTGAAGCTCTCCTGATCGGTGAGGGCGGCCCACAGCGACCGGTACGACGAGAGGATGCCATCGGCTACCGCGACCGCGTCGATGCCGCCCTCGAGCCGCCCGCCGGCGGCGAGATCCATGATCTCGCCGGCGATGTTGGTGCGCGCGACGTCGAGGTCGTGCTCGCGCTGTCCGCGGGTGAGGCCGCTCTCGTGCAGCTCGCCGGTCTCGGCGTCGACGAGATAGGCCGCGAACGCGCCCGCGTCGCGCCGGAAGAGGGTGTTCGAGAGCGACACATCGCCCCAGAAGAAGCCGACGTTGTGCAGGCGCACGAGCAGCACGGCGAGCGCGTCGACGAGTCGTGTGGCGGTGTGCGGGCGCAGCACCTGCGTGAACAGCGCCCGGTAGGGGAGCGAGAACTTCAGATGCGCGGTCACGAGGGCGGCGGGAAGCGGTGCGCCCGCGCCATCCCGTCGCCCGCCGATCACCGCGACGCGCTCGACACAGGGCACGTCGAGCCGCGCGAGGTTGCCGAGCATGTCGTACTCGCGGCGCGCCATCTCCTCGGTGGTCTCTTTGATGGCCACGACGCGACCGGACAGGTTCGCGAACCTCACCAGGTGCCGTGAGAGGCCCTTGGGGAGGTACACGATCGAGGACGACGGCCAGTCCGACAGCGGCAGGCTCCAGGGCAGCGACAGCAGCCCCGGGTCGATGTCGCTCGCGGTGATGCTCAGGTACTCCGGCACGGATGCCCCTCAGAAACGGCAGCGGCGCGGGAGCATGCCCCCGCGCCGCTGCACTGCGGTGTGATGCGATCAGGCCGCGGCGATGGCCTTGTCGGTCAGGCGCTCGCCGGACTCCAGGTCGAACACGTGCACGTGGCCCGGAACGGGAGCGAGCACGACGGTCTCGCCGGCGTTCGGGTGACGACGTCCGTCGACGCGGGCGACGATGTCGGTGCGCTTGCCGGCGATGTCGGCGTGGCCGTACAGGTAGCCGTCGGCGCCGAGTTCCTCGACGAGGTCGACGGTGACCGACAGGCCCTTCTCGCCGGCGCCGACGATCTGGATGTCCTCGGGGCGCACCCCGATCGTCACCTCGCTGCCGTGGGCCTTGCCGATCGTGTCGGCCTCGACCGGCACCACGAGGTCGCCGAAGCGCACGCCGCCCTCGGTGAGGTCGACGGGGAACAGGTTCATCGCGGGCGAGCCGATGAAGCCGGCCACGAACACGTTGTTCGGCTTCTCGTACAGGTCGCGCGGGGTGCCGACCTGCTGCAGCAGGCCGTCCTTGAGCACGGCGATGCGGTCGCCCATCGTGAGCGCCTCGGTCTGGTCGTGGGTGACGTACACGGTGGTGACGCCGAGGCGCCGCTGCAGCGAGGCGATCTGCGTGCGGGTCTGCACACGCAGCTTCGCGTCGAGGTTCGACAGCGGCTCGTCCATGAGGAACACCTGCGGCTGGCGCACGATCGCACGGCCCATGGCGACGCGCTGACGCTGGCCACCCGAGAGGGCCTTCGGCTTGCGGGTGAGGTACTGCTCGAGGTCGAGCAGCTTCGCGGCCTCGAGCACCCGCTGCGCCCGCTCCTCCTTGCCGACGCCGGCGATCTTGAGCGCGAAGCCCATGTTCTCCGCGACGGTCATGTGGGGGTACAGGGCGTAGTTCTGGAAGACCATCGCGATGTCGCGATCTTTCGGGGGCACGTCGGTGACGTCGCGGTCGCCGATGCGGATGTGACCGGAGTTGACCTCCTCGAGGCCGGCGAGCATGCGCAGCGACGTGGACTTGCCGCAACCCGACGGGCCGACCAGCACGAGGAACTCTCCGTCGCCGATCTCGAGGTTGAGCTTGTCGACCGCGGGGCGAGTGCCTCCGGGGTACAAGCGGGTCGCGTTGTCATAGGTGACGGACGCCATGTTCTCTTCTCCTTCACCGGCAGGCACGTGCCGGACGATCCGTAGTGATGGAATGAGCGGGGGCTTGTCCCGCACGCCCACCGTTGGGCGTGATTCGAGTATGGCACGCGACGCTTCGACCCCGCGAGGTGCGCACATAGTGCAGGATGAGCATTCGTTGGTGTTCCGTCTGGGCATTTCACAGGGTGCCTGACTAGCATCGACGAGGTCGCGAATCCCGCGTGACTGCCCCCGGTTGACGCCGGTTCTTCGTGTGTGCAGAGGTGTGATGTCCAGCAACGATTCTTCGGATGCCGCGGTGCCCGCCGATTCGTCGGTGGACCGTCGCAGCGCAGTCCGTGAGAAGGCGCAGCTGGTCCACGCCCGTCAATCCCGTGCGCGCCGGTGGCGCATCGCACTGCTCAGCGCCCTCGCCGTCGTCGTTGTCGCCGCCATCGGCGCCGGTATCGCGATCGCCCTGGTGACGCCGTCGGGCAAGCCGCAGCTCACCCCGCCGAATGCGACGGACTCCGGGTTCCGGGTGTCCGACGTCAGCGCGCGGGCGGCCATCGCCTCGACGGCCAGCCCCTCGCCCTCCACGGACGCAGCGGCCGCTGCGGCGAGCCCGTCGCCGAGCTCCTCGTCGGCGTCGAACGTCGACATCCGCATCTACATCGACTACCTTGCGCCGGGGTCGAAGGAGTTCCAGCTCGCCAACGCGCAGCAGCTGTCGACCTGGGTCTCGCAGGGGGCGGCCACGCTCACCTACTACCCGGTCGCGATGCTCGCCGCGAAGTCGAACGGCACCAAGTACTCCCTCCGTGCAGCCAGCGCCGCGGTGTGCGTGGCGACGCAGCAGCCGGATTCGCTCTTCAGTTTCACCCAGAGCCTGCTGAGCCAGCAGCCGTCCGTCGACTCCGACGGCCTGAGCGATCAGCAGCTCGCGAGCGTCGCCGTCGGCGCCGGATCCGACGACACCGTCAGCGACTGCATCGAGAACGAGAAGTACATGGCCTGGGTCAAGGACGCGACCGATGCCGCGTTGAAGTCGCTGCCGGCGACCGATGGACTCAAGCTCACCGCCGCGCCGACGATCCTGGTCAACGGCAAGCCGTACACCGGGGCGCTCGACGACCCGAAGGAGTTCGCGCAGTTCGTTCTGACCAGCGCGAGCGAGAAGTACTACAGCACGCCCACTCCGACACCCAGCCCGAGCTCCACGCCGCTCGACTGAGCTCGCCGGCCCCACGGATAGACTGTGGGCTCTGCCGACATGGCGCAATTGGTAGCGCACCCGACTTGTAATCGGGCGGTTGCGGGTTCAAGTCCCGCTGTCGGCTCCATTCCTGATTCCCGCACTGTTTTTCCCTGCTCCCGCGGTGGCTGTCCGTGCGCGGGTGCGCCATCATTCGGAGGGCTATCCTGCGCAGCAGGGGCTTTGTGGGAGAGGGGAACCCGACATGACGCACGACCACGCCCATCCGCGGGGAAAGCAGCCGACCGACGCGACGCTGCGCCGACGCCACGAGGTGGCGGCACAGCTGCCGTTCGACGACGACCGCGATCTCGCGGAGGCTCGACGCGGGTTCCTCGCCGCTCCCGAGTATCGGCAGATCCTCGCCGAGGCGGGGCACGTGGCATGGAACATCGGGGACTACGACTTCCTGCTCGGCGATGAGGACTTCGCCTCCATCCACCCGTCGCTGCAGCGTCAGGCGCGGCTGAACATGGAGTACGGCCTGTTCGAGGTGGTGCCCGGCCACATCTACCAGGTGCGCGGGTTCGACCTGGCGAACATCTCGTTCATCCGCTCCGACACGGGCTGGATCGTGTTCGACCCGCTGACTGCGAAGGAGACGGCCGCCGCCGCCCTCGCTCTCGTCAACGAGCACCTGGGCGAGCGTCCGGTCGTCGCCGTGGTCTACTCCCACTCGCACGGCGACCACTTCGGCGGCGCTCATGGCGTGGTGGATGTCGCGGACGTGCACAGCGGCGCGGTTCCGGTCATCGCCCCCGTCGGCTTCCTCGAGCACGCGGTCTCGGAGAACGTGTACGCGGGCAACGCCATGGTGCGGCGCATGTTCTACCAGTACGGCACGCTCCTCGAGCGCGGACCGTTCGGTCACGTCGACCAGGCGATTGGGAAGGGCGTCGCCGCGGGCACCGTCGGCCTCATCGCACCCACTGTCGACATCGTCGACGACATCCAGGAGCTCACGATCGACGGCGTGCGCATGGTGTTCCAGAACACGCCGGGCACCGAGGCTCCCGCCGAGATGAACACCTGGTTCCCCGACCTCAAGGCCTTCTGGGCGGCGGAGAACATCGTCGCCACGATCCACAACATCTACACGCTGCGCGGGGCCCTCGTGCGCGATGCGCTGGAGTGGTCGCGTCAGATCAACCGGGCGCTGCACCTGTTCGGGCAGGAGGCGGAGGTGATGTTCGCTTCCCACAGCTGGCCGCGCTGGGGCAACGAGCGCATCCAGGAGGTCATGCGCACCCAGCGCGACACGTACGCGCACCTCAACAACGGGGTCATGCACCTCGCCAACCAGGGCGTGACGATCAACGAGATCCACCGGGTCTACCAGGTGCCCGACTCGCTGCAGCGCAGTTGGGCGGCGCGCAGCTACCACGGCTCGGTGGCGCACAACGCGCGCGCGGTGGTGAACCGCTACCTCGGCTACTGGGACGGCAACCCCTCGACCCTCATCCCGCTCGCGCCCCGCGAGTCCGCGCCGCTGTACGTGGAGCTCATGGGCGGTGCGGAGCGCATCCTCGCGCGCGCCCACGAGCTCATCGCCGCGGGCGACGACCTCCTGGCCGTCGAGATCCTGAACAAGCTCGTCTACGCGGAGCCGGCGAACGAGGCCGCGCGCGATCTCCTCGCCGAGGCGTTCGAGCAGATCGGCTACCAGCAGGAGAGCCCGAGTGTGCGCAACAGCTTCCTGGCGGCGGCGTTCGAGCTGCGCTCGGGCATCCCCGAGGGCCAGACGGCGAACGCGACGAGCCCCGACCTCGTGCGGGCGCTCAGCACGCAGCAGTTCCTCGACTACCTCGCCATCCGACTCGACAGCACCGCGGCGGGCGAGGCTCGCGGCATCCTGAACCTGCGGGTGACCGACATCGGCGAGGAGTTCGTCGTCGAGGTGAGCAACGGCACGCTCACCAGCGTCGAGGGATTCCAGTCGGCGTCGCCGGATGCGACTCTCACGGTCACGCGCGCCGCGCTCGAGGACCTCATGGTCGGTGCCACGACCGCCCCCGAGCTGCTCGCCGCCGGTCGGGCGACGCTCGAGGGCGACCCGAGCGCGTTCCTCGCCCTGGGGGGAGCGCTCGTCGAGTTCGCTCCCGGCTTCCCGATCATGCCGGGCACCACCCCGTCGCGTCCCGCAGTGCCGGCGGACGGGTTCGGCTACCACGCGTGACCGTGCCGCCCGGGGGGAGCCGGCCGGCGCAGGCCGTGCGCTCCGCCTCTTGACGGCCACAGGCGTGTCGCGCCATGATCCGAGCACCTGCACACCTCGGAGTCACCTATGCGCGCACGCAACGCCGCGGCATCCGCTGCTCTCGTCCTCATTCTCGGTCTCGCCGGATGCGGAGGGCCGAGCGGGGGCGCCGTGACGCCGACGCCGACGACGACGGCATCCGCCGGCACGTCGGCATCCGCGACCCCGAGCACCTCGCCCACCGCGACCGCGTCCCTGCCGACCGACTGCGCGAAGGTCGGCTCCGATGCCACCCGGTCGTCGACGCTCGACCAGATGTCGCTGCAGGGCGACGGCAAGGGCTTCGTCCGCCCGGCGCCGACGGGCGCGACGCTCGCTCTCGGCTGCAACTGGATCGAGGGCGACGCGACCGGGGTGCTGCTGCTGATCAGCACGGTCGACCCGGATGCCGCCGTCTCGTATGCCCAGTCGACCCTTCCGGCGCAGGGCTACACGTGCACGGTCGGGGACGTCGGCGAAGAGGTCTGCCAGCTGTCCAAGGAGAGCACGCAGTTCCCGGTCACCGTCACGCAGACCGCGTATGCGCGCGGAGACGTGTGGATCTACCTCGAGACGTCGAACGTCGTGCCCGAGCAGCTCCTCGACGACCTCGTCGCCGAGATCTGGGGCAGCTGAGCGCACCGCCTACGATCGGAGGGTGAGCGCGACGCAGCCGGTGATCCCCGAACACCGGCGGATGCCGCGGGCCGTCGCCCTCGGCGGAGCGGTGGCGGTCGGCATCCTCACGGCCCTGCAGGCCCGCGTCAACGGCTCGCTCGGTCACGAGATGGGCGACGGCTTCGTCGCCGCGTTCGTCTCGTTCTCGTCGGGGTTCGTGATCCTCGTCGTGCTCTCGCTCGCCCTCCCCGCGGGCCGTGCCGGCCTTCGGCGTCTCGCGACCGGTGTGCGGCACGGTCACGTGCCCATATGGATGCTGCTCGGCGGCCTCGCCGGCGCCCTCACCGTCGCGACGCAGGGCCTCACCGTCGCGATCATCGGAGTGGCGCTGTTCACTGTCGGCGTCGTCGCGGGGCAGACGGTCAACGGACTCGTGCTCGACCGGGTCGGCTACGGTCCCGCCGGGGTCGTTCCCCTGACATGGGGGCGCATCATCGGCGGCGCCGTCGTGCTCGCGGCGGTCGTGGTGCTGGTGAGCTCGGAGGGAACGACGGCCGTCCCCTGGTGGATGCTGCTCCTCCCGTTCGTCTCCGGCGCCGGGATCGCGTGGCAGCAGGCCACGAACGGGCGCCTCCGTCAGGCCGTGGAGTCTCCGCTCATGGCGACGCTGGTGAACTTCGCCGGCGGCACGGCCGCCCTCGCGATCGCGGGCGGCGTGCACGGGGCGATCTCGGGGCTGCACGTCACGGTTCCCGGGGCGGGCTGGCTCTACCTCGGCGGTGCGATCGGCGTCGTCTACATCTTCCTGTCGGCCGCACTCGTGCGGCACACGGGGGTGCTGCTGCTCGGTCTCGGATCGGTCGTGGGACTGCTCGCGACATCCGTCACGCTCGATGCGATCTGGCCCCCGGAGTCGGGTCCGAACCCGGCGATCGCCCTCGCCGGTGTCGTGGTGGCTCTCGCCGGTGTCGTGATCGCCGCCGCGCGCCGCCGTCAGCGGGCCTGAGGCAGCGCGGACAGAACCTCGGCGGGGTCGACGCCCCGCTCGTGACCGGTGCGGTCACTCGCCTCGGGCTTGCCGCCGACGTACAGCCAGCCGAGCAGGTGCTCCTCGGGACCGAGCCCGTGCAGGGCCGCGACCTCCCGGGAGCGCGTGTAGCCGCCCGTGCGCCAGATGACGCCCCAGCCCGCTTCGTCGAGCAGCAGCGAGAGGGCGTGTCCGACACCGGATGCCACGGCCTCCTGTTCCCACGCCGGCACCTTCTCGCTCGCGCGCACGCTCGTCACGACCGCGACCAGCAGCGGCGCGCGCAGGGGCTTCGGCGACGGCTCGTCCGCCCCGGTCGCCGCCGCGATCGCTTCGCCCAGGCGCACACGGTCGTCGCCGCGCAGGGTCACCAGGCGCCACGGCCGCAGGGACGCGTGGTCGGCGACGCGTCCCGCGGCCGACACGAGGGCGGCCAGCTCCTCGTCGGAGGGGGCCGCCTCGGTCAGCTTCGACCAGCTGCGCCGCGCGAGCATCGCCTCGCGCGCGCTCACGCCTCCTCGGCCGGAGTGAAGTCGAGGGCGATGGAGTTCATGCAGTACCGGTCGCCGGTGGGAGTGCCGAACCCGTCGGGGAAGACGTGGCCCAGATGCGATCCGCAGTTCGCGCAGCGCACCTCGGTGCGCACCATGCCGTGGGTGCGGTCCTCGATGAGCTCGACGGCCTCGGGCCGCACGGACTCATAGAAGCTCGGCCACCCGCAGTGCGAGTCGAACTTGGTGCCGCTCTGGAAGAGCTCCGCACCGCAGGCGGCGCAGGTATAGAGGCCGGCGCGGTCCTCGTCGAGCAGCTCGCCGGTCCACGGCCGCTCGGTCGCGGCCTGGCGCAGCACCGCGAACTGGGTGTCGCTGAGCTCCTCGCGCCACTGCGCGTCGGTCTTGTTCACGTTGTACGACATCGGGTTCTCCTTGCGTCACCTCATTCAACCGCGTCGGCGCCAGGGCTGTTCCGCGCGTGCCTGAGAATGTGACCATGTCCGACCAGACCGATGCCGTCGTCAACCGCTACGGTCGGTTCGCCCGTGACGAGGCCCCCGGCCGGTCGGCGCTGTACGAGGAGTGGGCGCGCGGCATCGCGGAGGATCGTCGTGTCGCGGCGCTGATCGCCCGCATCCGTGACACCCGTCGGCAGCCGCCGCTCGTCTTCGCCGTCTCCCGTCTGCTCGGCGCCCCCGAGTCGGGGTTCGCGTCGTGGGCTGAATGGGTGAGGGCGCACATCGAGGACCTCGTCATGGGCTGCGAGAGCCGCAGCATCCAGACCAACGAGCCGTTGCGCTGCGCGGCGCTGCTCCCGGCCCTCAGCGCCGTCGACGGCCCCATCGCGCTTCTCGAAGTGGGGGCGAGCGCCGGGCTCTGCCTCTACCCCGACCGCTACTCCTACCGCTACGAGACGCCCGACGGGGTTGTCGCCGTCGATCCCGCCGGCGGCGAGAGCCCCGTCCTCCTCCGCGCGTCGTGGCGGGGGAACATGCCGCGCCTGCGCCTGCCCGAGGTCGTCTGGCGGGCAGGGATCGACCTGAATCCCCTGGATCCTCGGGATGCCTCCACCCGCCGCTGGCTGACCGCGCTGGTCTGGCCCGGCGAGAGCGGGCGTGCGGAGCGCATCGAGCGGGCGCTCGACATCGCCGCCGCCGATCCGCCCCTGCTGCGCGCCGCCGATGCCGCGGACGGCGCCATCGGCGAGCTGGCGGCGCTCGCGCCGACCGGTGCCACCCTCGTCGTCACGACCCCCGGGGTGCTCGCGCACGTGCCGCGCGCTCGCCGAGGTCTCGTCATCGATGCGGCTCGGGCCGCGGGCACCTGGATCACCCTCGACGACCCCGGGCTGCACGACGGCTGGAACGCGCCGATCGATCCCGCCACGTGGCCCGCTGGCCGGTTCGCGCTGTCCCGAGACGGCGAGGTGCTCGCGGCCGTCGACCCGCTCGGCGGGTTCGTGGAGTGGCGGGCGGATGCCGCGGCATCCGCGCCGTAATCTGACGCCGTGCCCCTCTCCGAACGCGACCGGTCGATCCTCGACTTCGAGGCGCGGTGGCTGCGGCACGGAGCCGGCAAAGAGGAGGCGATCCGAGCGGAGCTCTCGCTCGCCCCGGCGCGCTACTACCAACTCCTCGGGCGCCTGATCGACACCGACGACGCGATCGCCGCGGAGCCCATGCTGGTCGCCCGACTGCGGCGCCTGCGCACAGCCCGGGTCGATGCCCGGGCCCGGCGCACCTCCGGGCTGTCGGCCTGACGTTCGCACGGCGAACGTCGAGCGGAGTGAGGGCACCGTACTTGTACGATGCACTGGTGTCCAGGCAGACCTACCCTCGCGATCGCTTCGACGGCGTCTCCGCCGCGTCCGGCCGCGTCGGCGCTCACCGCGCCGAGAACCCGCGCATGCGCGCCGGCCTCGTGCTCTTCTGGGGCGCGATCGCAACGGTCGTCCTCCTGGTCGCCGGCATCTTCGCGTCGATGGTCTACACGGGCCGCATCGACCTCACGCCGCAGACCGCGCCGAGCTACTCCGACACCCCCGAGGTTCCCGCCGTGCGCGACACGTCGTACTCGATCCTGGTGCTCAACGGCACGGCCAATCCCGCTGCGTCGACGGATGCTGTAGCCCGGCTCGAGGCTGCCGGGTGGACCGCCGACAAGGTGATCGCCGGTGCCGCCTCCACGACGAGCTTCGCCACGACCACCGTCTACTACTCATCCGACGCGGACCTCGGTGCCGCCAAGGGCCTCGCCGATCTCCTCAATGCCGGCTCCATCGTGCAGAGCAACGCCTACACCGGTGCCTCCGGCACGCCGAGTCCCGGTGCGACCTCGGCGAGCACCAAGCAGCTCACGATCGTGCTCGGCGCCGATTATCAGCTCGGCACGGCCACGCCCGCGCCCGCGCCCTGAGGCCGTCGAGCGGCGGTTCCCGGGCCGTGTTTCCGCGGCGTAAACACTTCGATGCGCGCGTGTAAGCAGTTGCGTTCTCCGCGAATCCGCGCCTATCGGCGTGGATACGATGGCCGCGTCACACAGCTTCAGGAGTACGCATCATGGCCCACGGCACTGTCAAATGGTTCAACGCTGAGAAGGGGTACGGCTTCATCACCGTCTCCGACGGCCAGGACGTGTTCGTGCACTACTCCAACATCGAGATGAACGGGTTCCGCGTGCTCGAAGAGGGGCAGGCGGTCGAGTTCACCGTCGGTTCCGGCCAGAAGGGCCCGCAAGCGGAAGCCGTGCGCGTCGTCGCCTGAGCCGCGGCATCCCCGTCACACTTCTCACATCGACGCCGTCCTTCGGGGCGGCGTCGACGCATGTCGGGAGGTGTGACGCCCCGTTCCGACCGGCTTGCACTCCCCGGGGGTGAGTGCCAGAATGATTTAGCACTCGATCAGACTGAGTGCTAAAGACCTAGCCCGTCCGGGAGGGACGACACACAATGGCAAAGATCATTGCTTTCGACGAGGAGGCCCGCCGCGGCCTCGAGCGCGGCCTCAACACCCTGGCCGACGCCGTCAAGGTGACGCTCGGCCCCCGCGGTCGCAACGTCGTGCTCGAGAAGAAGTGGGGCGCTCCCACGATCACGAACGACGGTGTCTCGATCGCCAAGGAGATCGAGCTCGACGACCCGTACGAGAAGATCGGCGCGGAGCTCGTCAAGGAGGTCGCGAAGAAGACCGACGACGTCGCCGGTGACGGTACGACCACCGCGACCGTGCTCGCTCAGGCGCTCGTCAAGGAAGGCCTGCGCAACGTCGCGGCCGGCGCCGACCCCATCAGCCTGAAGAAGGGCATCGAGAAGGCCGTGAAGGCCGTCACCGACGCTCTGCTCGCCTCGGCCAAGGAGGTCGAGTCGAAGGAGGAGATCGCCGCCACCGCGTCGATCTCGGCCGCCGACCCGGCGATCGGCGAGCTCATCGCCGAGGCCATCGACAAGGTGGGCAAGGAGGGCGTGGTCACCGTCGAGGAGTCCAACACCTTCGGCACCGAGCTCGAGCTCACCGAGGGCATGCGCTTCGACAAGGGCTACATCAACCCCTACTTCGTCACGGACCCCGACCGCCAGGAGGCGGTCTTCGAGGACCCGTACATCCTCATCGCGAACCAGAAGATCTCGAACATCAAGGACCTTCTGCCCGTCGTCGACAAGGTGATCCAGGACGGCAAGGAGCTCCTCATCATCGCTGAGGACGTCGAGGGCGAGGCTCTCGCGACGCTCGTGCTGAACAAGATCCGCGGCATCTTCAAGTCGGCCGCCGTCAAGGCCCCCGGCTTCGGCGACCGCCGCAAGGCCCAGCTGCAGGACATCGCCATCCTCACCGGTGGCCAGGTCATCACCGAGGAGGTCGGTCTCAAGCTCGAGAACGCCACCCTCGACCTGCTCGGCCGCGCCCGCAAGGTCATCATCACCAAGGACGAGACCACCATCGTCGAGGGTGCCGGCGACCCCGCGCAGATCGAGGGCCGCGTGACCCAGATCCGTCGCGAGATCGACAACACCGACAGCGACTACGACCGCGAGAAGCTCCAGGAGCGCCTCGCCAAGCTCGCCGGCGGCGTGGCCGTCATCAAGGCGGGTGCGGCGACCGAGGTCGAGCTCAAGGAGCGTAAGCACCGCATCGAGGACGCCGTGCGCAACGCGAAGGCGGCCGGCGAGGAGGGCATCGTCCCCGGCGGCGGCGTCGCGCTCATCCAGGCCGGCAAGATCGCGTTCGCAAGCCTCGAGCTCACGGGCGACGAGGCGACCGGTGCGAACATCGTCAAGGTCGCCATCGAGGCCCCCCTCAAGCAGATCGCGCTCAATGCCGGTCTCGAGCCCGGCGTCGTCGCGAACAAGGTGGCGGAGCTCCCCACCGGTCACGGCCTCAACGCCGCGACCGGCGAGTACGGCGACCTCTTCGCGCAGGGCATCATCGACCCCGCCAAGGTGACCCGCTCGGCTCTGCAGAACGCCGCGTCGATCGCGGGCCTGTTCCTCACGACCGAGGCCGTCGTCGCCGACAAGCCCGAGAAGGTCTCCGCTCCGGCGGGCGACCCGACCGGCGGCATGGACTTCTGAGTCCTGACGCCTGCGAAACGGCGGATGCCCCGGACCTCACGGTCCGGGGCATCCGCCGTTTCGCATCGGTGGCGAGCGAATGTGGCTCGTCGCCCGCTCAGCGGAAGAGTGCGAGGTTGAGCTGTTCGGTCTGGGCGTAGGCCTGGCCGGCCTGCGCGAGCGAGGCGTTGATGCCGGCGAGGCTCTCCTCCACCGTGCGGTACGTCGCCTGCCATCCATCGATGCTGCCCTGGAATGCGAGGGCGGCCGATCCCGTCCAGCTGGCCTGCAGGTGCGTGAGCTGGGCGAGAAGCGTGGCCGCCTCGCCCTGCAGCCGGTCGATGGTGCCGCGCACGGCACCGGTGGCGGCGAGGATCTGGTCACTGTCGGCGGAGAACACGGCCATGGGAGGCTCCTTTCGTCTGGTGCCCCCACGCTAGGGCGCCGTGGCAGCGCGGCCGCTGACGGGACGACCACGCGGGGGAGAGCGCATGCGCACGCCCGCCTGGGGAGGACGCGCGTCAGTCCCCGCGGCTGAGACGGGGGAGCGGTTGGGTCTCGATCAGCAGGTGCGCCGCGACATCCTGATGCACAGCGAGCGGCAGCGACACCCGGAATGTCGCGCCCCCGCCCGCACTGTCGCTCACCTCGACCGAGCCGTGCAGCGCATCGACGATCGACGCGACGATCGACAGTCCGAGACCCGACCCGCCGGTCTCGCGCGCGCGGGAGGTGTCGGCCCGCCAGAACCGCTGGAAGATCTGCTCGCGGATCTGCTCGGGGATGCCCTCGCCGTGGTCGATGACCTCGATCCACCCGAGGCCGGCCGTCTCGTCGGTGCCCACCCGCAGTTCGATCGGCGAGTCAGTGGCGGAGAACCTCTGCGCGTTTCCGAGCAGGTTCGCCACGACCTGTCGCACGCGATTCTCCTCGCCCATCACGATCGGCGGCATCGCGTACACCGGCTCGGTCATCACCGCGAGCTCGCCCGTGCCGACGTCCTCGCCGGTGCGGGGTCGGCGGCGCAGGCGTGCCAGCGTTCCCGCGGCTCGGGTGCGAGCGGATGCCGCAGCCCGCCCGCGCCGCTTGGCGGCGGGAGTCTCCGGCTCGGGCGCCTCGCCCGGCGTCGGATGCGTGGCATCCGGGATCCGCGTGTGCGCCGCCGTCGTGTCGATCACCGTGACCGTTCGCTGGGGGGCCGACGCCCCGACGTCGAGCGCGGCGTCGCGAGCGATCGGGCGCAGGTCGAGTGGCACCACCTCGATGTCGCGGCGCTCGTCGAGCCGGGCGAGCGCGAGGAGATCCTCGACCATGGCGCCCATGCGCATGGCCTCCTTCTCGATGCGTTCCATCGCCTGCGCGGTCGATGCTCCCTCGGGGATCGCTCCCATGCGGTAGAGCTCCGCGTAGCCGCGCACGGTCACCAGCGGAGTGCGCAGCTCATGGCTCGCGTCGCCGATGAAGCGGCGCATCTGCCGCACCGTGGCGTCGCGCTGCGACAGCGACTCGTCGACTCGGCCGAGCATGGCGTTGAGCGCGCGTTTGAGACGCCCGACCTCCGTTGTCTCCGACTCGACGTCCGACATGCGCTGGCTGAAGTCGCCGGCGGCGATGAGCTCGGCCGTGCGCTCCACGGCGCCGAGGCTTCGGAAGGTGAGGGTCACGACCCAGCGCACCAGGAACGCGCTCGCGATCACGATGAAGATCGCGAGCAGGGAGAAGATGCCGAGGTAGGTCGCCACGACACGGTCGGTCGGAGCCAGCGGCATCACGACCATCTGCGTGTAGAAGGCGCTCGTGCCGGGCACCTGGGTGACCGAGACCGTCGCGTGGAAGTGCGTGTCGTCCTCGCCGGTCAGCTCGAAGACCGTCTCCTGCTGCGTGTAGGCGGTGTCGAGCGCGAAGGTCGCCGGGAAGTTCGGCTGCGGCGCGCCGGGCTCGCCGCCGGCGGTGATGAGCCGCTCGCCCGTGCCCGGGGCGTAGATGGCGACGAAGTAGTCGGTCGCGACGGCGCTCTTGTTGCGCTCGAAGGTCGCGGCGCCGTCATCCGTCGTGACCGTGATGAGCTGGTTGACGCCGGTGGGCCCGACGAGCTGCAGCAGGGTGGTGTCGAGGTTCGTGAGCAGCGTCGTGCGCAGGAACACCATCGTGCCGAAGCCGGCGGCGACGAGCCCGATGACGAGCACGGCGACGGTGACCCCGGTCACCTTCGCCCGCAGGCTGATGTTCCGCCACCAGGCGGTGAGCGGATCCCTCTTGGCGGCGCTCATCTGACGATCACGCCGCCGCGTGCGCAGCGCGCACCGGTCAGGCCGACTTGCCGGCCTTCAGCATGTAGCCGAAGCCGCGCTTGGTCTGGATGAGCGGCTCGCTGGCGTGCGGGTCGATCTTGCGGCGCAGGTAGGAGATGTAGCTCTCCACGATGCCGGCGTCGCCGTTGAAGTCGTACTCCCACACGTGATCGAGGATCTGGGCCTTCGAGAGCACGCGGTTGGGGTTGAGCATGAGGTAGCGCAGCAGCTTGAACTCGGTGGGGCTGAGCTCGATGGTGGCGTCGCCGACGAACACGTCGTGGGTGTCCTGGTCCATGGTGATCTCGCCGGCGCGGATGACCGACTCCTCGTCGGCCTGCATCGTACGGCGCAGGATCGCCTGGATGCGCGCGACGATCTCGTCGAGAGAGAACGGCTTCGTGACGTAGTCGTCGCCGCCGACGTTGAGGCCGGTGATCTTGTCCTCGGTGTCGTCCTTGGCGGTCAGGAACAGGATGGGGGCCGTGTAGCCGGCCTCGCGCAGGCGCTTGGTGACGCTGAAGCCGTTCATGTCGGGCAGCATCACGTCGAGCACGATGAGGTCGGGCTCCTCTTCGAGGACGGCCGAGATGGTCTGCGCCCCGTTGGCGACGGCCCGGACCTGGAAGCCCGCGAAGTTCAGGCTCGTGACCAGCAGATCGCGGATGTTGGGCTCATCGTCGACGACGAGGATGCTTGCAGCAGTCATGCCCCCATTATGGTGATCTGCGCCCGTGCGGGGGCTGAGACATCCGGAAACACGCCGATGCGCGCCCCGAACGTCTCAGGCCGCGATGCCGTGGGCGTCGAGGATCGTGTAGGCGTAGCCCTGCTCGGCGAGGAAGCGCTGACGGTTCTGGGCGAAGTCCTGGTCGACCGTGTCGCGCGCGATGAGCGTGTAGAAGCTCGCCGTGTGACCGCTGGTCTTCGGGCGCAGCAGGCGGCCGAGCCGTTGGGCCTCCTCCTGGCGGGAGCCGAACGACCCCGACACCTGGATGGCGACGGATGCCTCGGGCAGATCGACCGAGAAGTTGGCGACCTTCGAGACCACGAGGAGCGGGATGCGGCCTTCGCGGAAGTCGGCGTAGAGCCGTTCGCGCTCGTCGACCGGGGTCGCGCCGGTGATCTTCGGGGCGTCGAGCGCCTCGGCGAGGGTGTCGATCTGATCGAGGTACTGACCGATCACGAGGATCTGCTCGCCTACGTGCCGGTCGGCGAGGCGACGCACGACGTCGATCTTGGCGGGCGCGGTCGCCGCGAGACGGTAGCGCTCCTCATCGGCGGCCGCCGCGTACTCGAGCCGGTCGCCTGCCGGAAGGTCGACCCGCACCTCGTAGCAGGCGGCGGGGGAGATGAAGCCCTGCGACTCGATCTCCTTCCACGGCGCGTCGAAGCGCTTGGGGCCGATGAGACTGAAGACGTCGCCCTCACGGCCGTCCTCGCGCACGAGGGTGGCGGTGAGGCCGAGGCGCTTGCGGGCCTGCAGGTCGGCGGTGAGCTTGAAGACCGGGGCCGGCAGCAGGTGCACCTCGTCGTAGACGATGAGGCCCCAGTCGAGCGCATCGAGCAGGGACAGGTGGGCGTACTCGCCCTTCCGCTTCGCGGTGAGGATCTGATAGGTCGCGATCGTGATCGGCTTGACCTCCTTGACCTGCCCGGAGTACTCCCCGATCTCCTCGGCGGTGAGGGTCGTGCGCTTGAGAAGCTCGTCGCGCCACTGCCGGGCGCTGACGGCGTTCGTCACGAGGATGAGGGTCGTGGTCTTGGTCTCGGCCATCGCCGCCGCGCCGACGAGCGTCTTACCCGCGCCGCAGGGGAGCACCACGACGCCCGACCCGCCCTCGGCGAAGGTCGTGACGGCCTTGCGCTGGTAGGGGCGCAGATGCCACGGGCCCTCATCGAGGTCGATGGGATGCGGCGTGCCCGGCGTGTAGCCGGCGCGGTCCTCCGCGGGCCATCCGATCTTCAGCAGCTCCTGCTTGATGTGCCCGCGCGCCCACGCGTCGATCACGTACGTGCCGGCGTCGGGGTGGGAGATCAGCAGCGGCTGGATGCGCTTGTTGCGGGCCACCTCGGTGAGCACCGCGGCATCCGTCGACCGAAGCACCAGGGCGTCCTCGTAGCCGGGCACGTCGTCACGCTCGATCACCAGGCGCCCGTAGCGCTCGACGGTCTCGCGGATGTCGGTGGACACCGACGGCGGAACCGGGAACCGCGACCAGCGGTCGAGGGTCGCGAGCATGTCGGATGCCGCGTGCCCCGCGGCGCGCGCGTTCCACAGCCCGAGGCGGGTGATGCGATAGGTGTGAATGTGCTCGGGTGCGCGTTCCAGCTCGGCGAACACCGCGAGCTCGTGCCGCGCGTCCTCCGCGGCGGGATGCGCCACTTCGAGGAGCACGGTGCGGTCGCTCTGCACGATGAGGGGGCCGTCTGACATAGCCGATCAGTCTACCGCCCGGAGCAGGCGCGGCGGCTGCGTTCAGACGGGGCGGGCGCTGCGGATGCTCGAGACGGGAAGGGTGCGCTCGACGTCGACCGCGCGGTCACGGCCGCGCAGACGACCGCCGCCGAGGCCCGTCGCCTCGATCGTGAACGAGCGCAGGTCGCCATCCGGAAGCTCGACGGCGACCTCGATCGTCGCCCGTGTCTTGACGGCCTGTTCGAGCTCGCGCTCGAGCCACGCGGCATCCGCATTCTCGCTGTGGGCGGCGCGCAGTCGGGCGATGAGGGGCGCGTAGCGCTCGGTCGGCGGGACGGCCGCGACCGGTGCCGGGCTCGCGGTTCGGCGCCGCAGACGTTCGACATCGCCGCCCGCGTCGATCGCGGCGGCAGAGTAGCGGGCGTCGACGAGGGTCCAGAAGACCGCGTCGCGCGAGACGCGGGACACGAGCCGGTCTCCGTCGCGCACGAGGCCGACCGGTCGCACGGCCTGGTCGACGGCGATGGTGGCGAGCATCTGCGGATCGTCGGCGGAGACGACGGTGTGCCCCGACACGGGGTCGATTCCCACCCGCGCCACCGTGCGACGGTCGGCGGCCTCGTCGATCAGGTAGTCAAGCGGCTGCGGGATGCCGGTCAACGAGATGCCGGCGATGAATGCGCGGAGGCTGTCGGCCGTCTCGCCGGCGGCGACGGCGGCACGCAGCGTCTCGGCGCTGAACCGGTAGGTCGAGGCCTGCGCGCGCGTCTCGCGGTGGGCCATGGCGCGCAGGCGCAGCTCGACGGCCGGCACCAGCGTGCCGGGCGCGATCACCGACAGATCGGCTTGCACATAGACCCGGTCGATCTCCGGGGCGAGATGCTGGGCGAGTGCGGCGACGTCGGCGGGAGCGCCGGCGCGCAGCGGCGCGGCCCACGCGGGCTCCGAGCCGTCGGCGGCGATCAGTCCCCATCGGGTGGCCTGCGAGACGAGGGACGCCGCGGCGGCGGGCCAGGCGGTGTCGCGCGGGTAGGCACCCGGCCACACCGTGGATGCCGCGTATCCGCCGTCGGGTGTGCGGATGCCGCGGGGCAGGGCCCGCGCGAACGCCTCCGCCACGCGCCGCCACCGGTCGACGGTGCCGAGCTCGAGCCATTCGGCGCCGTCGGGGGTCGCGAGCCATTCGCGGTCGACGGCCGTGAGGAGACCGGCCGTCGCGCCGAGCGCGACCAGGTCGTCGAGCTCGGCGGCGTCGGTGATCGCGCCCGCCTCGATGAGTCGCTTTCGCTCCGTCGCGGTGACAGCCCCCGTCGCCGTGCGGGCCAAGGGGTTCGACGAGGACCAGACGACGAGGTCGGCGAGGGCGGCTGCGGAGGTCATCGCCTGCTCGGCCGCCGTGCCCGTCGCCAGGGCGCTGCTCGGCGGCGGTGCGTCCGTGAGGGAGAAGGGCGCGGCATCCGTCGCCTCGGCGGCCTTGGCCGCCACGGAGGAGAGCGGGGCGCCGTCGGCGTCGAGAAGGGCCAGCTCCCGCAGGCGCGGTGAGGCGGTGGTCGGCAGCGGGGAGGTGCCCGCCGCGTGGAGGTCGTGCAGTTCGGCACGGGTGAGGGCGGCGAGGGTGCGGGTCACGGCGGCGTCGTCGAGGAGGGTGTCGGCGAGGTCGAAGAAGTCGTCCCAGGACCCCGCGGCAGGCAGCTGCCGGGCGTCGAGCACAACGACCAGCTGGGCATCGGTCAGCTCTGCGAGGGCGCTCGCGAGCGCGCGTTCGTCAGAGGACCGAGGCACGGGTCACTTCCCCCGGTTGGCCCGAGCCCTCCGCACGAACGACATGATGATGACGACCATCATCAGCACGAAGGCGATCGGCAGCCCGATGAGGGGGAGGACCGCGACGACCGGCCATGCGCCCGTCAGGAAATCGGCCTGGTGCATGCCGAGCCACGTGCCGATGATCACGGCGAAGAAGCACAGGATCGACAGCACAAGGATGCCGAGCGACATGAACACGAGGACCCGGTCGATCCTGCGGACGGGGACGTCGTTCCCCTGAGTGCGATTGCTCATCGGCATCAGCCTAATGGGTACGCGTGGCCTAGGCTGAGGGGATGGCGCACCGCGCCAGCACACGTTCCCACCCCGCCCTGCGGGGCCGATTCAGCGAGGTTCTCCCATGCCCACCGGCAAGGTCAGGTTCTACGACGAGGAGAAGGGCTTCGGCTTCATCCAGACCGACGACGGTCAGGACGTCTTCCTCCACGCCACGGCGCTGCCGGCGGGTTCCGCGGCGCCCAAGACCGGCACCCGTGTCGAGTTCGGCGTCGCCGACGGCAAGCGCGGACCGCAGGCGCTGTCGGTGCGTGTGCTCGAAGCTCCCGTGAGCCTCGCCAAGCGCTCGCGCAAGAACGCCGACGACATGGCGGTCATCGTCGAGGACCTCGTGAAGCTGCTCGACGGCATCGGCGCCGATCTGCGTCACGGCCGCTACCCGAGCGGCTCGCACGGCAAGAAGGTCGCCGCCGTGCTGCGCAAGGTCGCGGACGACCTCGATGCCTGACATCGAGGGCGTCGACGATCGGGATGCCCCGATCCCGACCGATGCGGTGGTCGAGCCGACCGGCGCGGCCGAGCCTGAGCCCGCGGGCGAGCCGGAGCTCGCGGCCGAGCCGGATGTCGCGGTCGAGCCGGAGCACAGTGCCGAGCTGGCCGCGGAGCCGGAGGTCGACCCCGATCCCGAACTGCTGAACAGCGTCGAGTTGGCCCGCGCCGCGCTCGCCGAGATCACCCCGGCCGCGAACATCGGCGAGCCTGCGGGATATCGTGCGGAGCCCGGCGGCGTGATCACGCTGCTGTTCACGACGACGCAGCCGGGCTATCCGGGCTGGTTCTGGAACGTGTCCCTCGCCCGCGTCGCCGACGCCGAGCCGACCGTGCTCGAAGTCGAGCTGCTTCCGGGCGATGACGCGCTGCTGGCGCCCGACTGGGTGCCGTGGGCGGTGCGCCTCGCCGAGTACAAGGAGCAGCAGGCGCAGCTCGCCGCGGCATCCGATGCCGACGAGCTGGACGAGGCCGATGACGATGCCGATCTCGACGACGACCTGGATGACGAAGACGACCTCGATGAGGACGCGGACGACGACGATGAGGACGACGACTTCGACGCCGACGAGTCGTTGCTCCACGCCGGCGACGTCGACGGCGTGGACATCGACGAGGACGATCTCGACACCGACGACCTCGAGGGCGACGACGACCTCGCGGGCGACGACGACGCCGACGAGCTCGACGACGACACGGACGACGATCTCGACATCGACGACGCGGATGACGCCGACGACCGGGATGACGACGCCGATGCGGCGACGTCCGCCGACGAGGGCCGCGACTAGAACGAGCTGACCCGCGGCGCGAGCGTCGCGAGTAGCCTGCGAGCATGCGGCGCACCGATCGCGCGAGCCTGCTCGTGCATGTCTCCCCGGCCGAGGCGTTCCGGGCGCTCATCGACCCCGATGCACTGCTCACCTGGCTGCCCCCGGCCGGAATGCGCGGCCGGTTCGAGCGCTTCGATCTGCGCGCCGGCGGCGGCTACCGGCTCGTGCTGACCTACGACGATCCGTCCGGCGCGCCGGGCAAGACGACGGCGGATGCCGACGTGAGCGACGTGCGCATCATCGAGGTCGTGCCCGGCGAGCGGATCGTGCAGGCGGTCACCTTCGTCGGAGACGACACGGGGATCGCCGGCGTCATGACCATGGAATGGTGCGTTCGGGACACTCCCGAGGGCGCCGAGGTCACGATCGAGGCGCGCGACGTGCCGCCCGGCATCCGCGCGCGCGACCACGCGACGGGGATCACCTCGTCGCTGGCCAACCTCGCCGCCCACCTCGAACCCTGACGTGCCGTCGGGGCACGCCCCGGATCAGAGGTGCTCGAGCGTGTAGTCGATGCTGCGGATCAACTGGCGCACGTCGTCCGGCTCGATCGAGACGAACGTCGCGATGCGCAGCTGGTTGCGGCCGAGCTTGCGGTAGGGCTCGGTGTCGACGATGCCGTTGTGGCGCAGGCTGTCGGAGATCGCCGCGGCATCCACCCCCTCGACGAAGTCGATCGTCGCCACCACCGGCGAGCGGTCGGCGGGGTTCACGACGAACGGGGTTGCGACCTCGGATGCCTCGGCCCAGTCGTAGAGCGCCTGCGACGACTCGTGGGTGCGGGCGTCGGCCCACTGCAGCCCGCCGTTCTCGAGGATCCACTCCAGCTGGGAGTCCAGCAGCAGCAGGGTCGAGACCGCGGGGGTGTTGAGCGTCTGCTGCAGGCGAGAGTTGTCGAGTGCGTTCTTCAGGCTCAGGAACTCCGGGATGTAGCGGCCCGAGGCGGCGATCCGCTCGATGCGCTCGATCGCGGCGGGCGAGACTGCCGCGTACCAGAGCCCACCGTCGGAGCCGAGGTTCTTCTGCGGCGCGAAGTAGTAGACGTCTGCTTCGGCGACGGAGAAGTCAATGCCGCCCGCGGCGCTCGTCGCGTCGATGACGGTGAGCGCGCCCTCGTCGCCGTGCACACGACGGATCTCTGTGGCCACGCCGGTGGAGGTCTCATTGTGCGGCCACGCGTAGACGTCGACGCCCGTGACCGCCTCGGCGACGAGCGACGTTCCGGGCTCCGCCTTGCGCACATCGGGCGCCTCGAGCCACGGTGCCGCGGCGGCGCTCGCGAACTTGCCGCCGAACTCGCCGAACACGAGGTTCTGCGCCCGGCGCTCGATCAGACCGAATGCCGCGGCATCCCAGAAGGCGGTCGATCCGCCGTTGCCGAGGATGATCTCGTAGCCGGCGGGCAGGCGCAGCAGCTCCGCAAGGCGGGCGCGCGTGCTGCCGACGAGGTTCTTCACCGGCGACTTGCGGTGCGAGGTGCCGAGGATGCTCGCACCGGGGCCCACGAGGTGCTCGAGCTGGGCGGCGCGGATCTTCGACGGCCCGCAGCCGAAGCGTCCGTCGGTGGGCAGGATCTCGCGGGGCAGCACGACATGGGGCATGACACCGATCCTAAAGGCGCGACGGATGCCGCGACGCCCCCATGACGCACGCGATCGCCCCGCCGCGCGGCCCGGTGTCGGCGGGGATTGGATAGGGTTTCCTCATTCCCTTCTTGCGCCCCGAGGACTCCGCATGACCGATCTCATCGACACCACCGAGATGTATCTGCGCACGATCCTCGAGCTCGAGGAGGAGAACATCATCCCGCTGCGTGCCCGCATCTCGGAGCGGCTCGGGCACTCCGGCCCCACGGTCTCGCAGACGGTCGGGCGCATGGAGCGCGACGGCCTCGTCGTCGTCGCCGACGACAGGTCGCTCGAGCTCACCGGCGCGGGGCGCCAGAAGGCCGTCGACGTGATGCGCAAGCACCGTCTCGCCGAGCGCCTCCTCTCCGACGTGATCGGCCTCGACTGGGCCTATGTGCACGAAGAGGCCTGCCGCTGGGAGCACGTGATGAGCGAGCAGGTCGAGCGTCGACTGGTGCAGCTGCTCGGTCACCCCACCGAGTCGCCCTACGGCAACCCGATCCCCGGCCTCGATCAGCTCGGCGACAGCCCGGCGACCACGTTCGAGCAGGGTGTGGTCGGACTCGTGCGCCGCCTCGGCGACAGCGACGAGCCCGTCACCGGCACCGTGCGCCGACTCGCCGAGCCCGCCCAGGTCGACCCCGAGCTGCTGCAGCAGTTGCGCGGCGCGGGCGTCGTGCCCGGAGCATCCGGCACCTATCGCTACAGCGAGGGCTACGTGCTCGTGCAGATGGACGGCTCCGACGAGGGGCTGGAGCTGCCGATCGAGGTCGCCGCGCACATCTTCCTCGTCGACGACCGCGCCTGATCGTCGGCGCCCGGGGGCGCCGACGCCGCGGGTCGGGATGCCGCGGCATCCGCACGCGCCGTCAGATCGACGTGACATGTTCGTTACCGTCGGGTAGCCTGTCACAGTCCACAGGCGACAATCCCGCCGACGGACCCGGAGTGAATCGCCCCATCGGCTCGTCCTTCCCTCCGCGACCCGCACCACGTGCCCGAAACACACAGTGCCGACGAGCCGGGCGCACGCCGCCAGGGGCGCCGGAGGATTGAGTGACCGACAACGACATTTCGCCTACCCCCGAGAGCGGTGAGACCGCGAGGGCCCCCGCCACGAGGCGCAGCACCCGAGAGGGCGCACGTCTTGCCGCAGAGGCGGCCAAGGGAAAGGTGAAGCAGGTGGCGAGCGCCGTGCGCCCCACTTCCAGCGCTCCCCGCCGCAAGGGCGCGGCCGGCCCCGTGCGCAGCGTCGTCATCCTGACGATGGTCGGCGGTCTGGTCGCGACCGTCGCCCTCCCCGCCTACGGCGCGTTCTCCTCGGGCGATGGAACCCAGACCGTGCAGCAGCTCGCCGCCGAGAACGCCCAGTCGCTCGTGATCGCCTCGGATGCCTCGCAGTCGAGCATCACGCGTGACAGCTACTCGGCCACGACCGCCGATGAGCTCGCGAAGAAGAAGGCCGCCGAGGCGGCCGCTGCCCGCGCGAAGTCGGCGAGCGTCGTCAGCCGCGTCGCGTCGGTCAACCTGAGCCTCGTCGCCCCCGGCAGCGGGATCGTGCGCTGGCCGGTCGACATGGCGGGCACCAGGGTCGGCGACGGCTTCCTCTCGCGCGGCGGCACCCACATGGGCGTCGACCTGCTCAACGCCCAGGGCACCCCGATCTTCGCCGCCGCCGCCGGAACCGTGCGCGTCGCGGCCGCGGGCAACTACTACTACGGCTACGGACACGCGATCGTCATCGACAGCGTGATCAACGGCCAGCAGGTCAGCACCCTCTACGGCCACCTCGAGGACGGCGGCGTGCTCGTGCAGCCCGGCCAGCAGGTGCAGGTGGGACAGATCATCGGCCTCATGGGCTCCACCGGGCAGTCGACCGCCAACCACCTCCACTTCGAGGTGAAGATCAACGGCAACTACGTCGACCCGTACGCCTGGCTGCAGCAGAACGCGGGCTGAGCGAGGCATCCGCTCTCTCGTTCCCCGACACGCAACCTCGTGTTCAGGGCCGTTGTGCGCCCGGGCGTGTCGTGGTGGGTTATTCTCTGACTCGACGCCGAGAGAGATTCGGAGGAAGCCGATGGGCTGCATACCTCGCATCCGCACCACGGACGCGCTCGGTCTGCTCGTCCTTCGGCATCATGTGAGCGGATGCCACGGGGTCGCCGTGCGTCCAAGGCGCTGTCTGTGAGACAGCGCCTTTTTTCATGCCCTGAAGACTCTCCCTCGCGTCACGAATCGAATATCCGCGAAGCCGTCCCGGCGATTCGAGAGGACACGAGATATGCGCACCCTGGTGCTGAACGCCGGCTATGAGCCATTGGCCGTGGTCTCCTTCAAACGAGCCCTCGTGCTCGTGATGAACGAGAAGGCCACGGTCGTCGAACGCGTCGAAGGAGACCCCGTCGTGGGGCTGCGCGGCGCGTGCGACAGACCCGCCGTGATCATCCTGAGCCGCTATGTGCGCGTGCCCGGCGCGCGCCGCGTGCCGGTCACCCGCCGAGGCGTGCTGCGTCGCGACGGCAACCGCTGCGCCTACTGCGGGAAGGCGGCGTCGACGATCGATCACGTGCAGCCGCGGTCGCGCGGGGGCAAGGACACGTGGGAGAACCTCGTGGCCTGCTGCCTGCGGTGCAACAACGTGAAGGGCGACCGCACGCCGCAGGAGATGGCGTGGACGCTGCGCATGGAGCCGGGCGCCCCGCGCGGCGCGCAGTGGACCGTGCGCGGCACCGAGCGGGCCGATCCGCGGTGGGAGCCGTACCTGGCGCTCGCCGCGTAGCCCCGCACGGGCGGGTGCGGCCACCGGGGGTGGCCGCGTCGTCCCGCGCGCTCGGGTCAGCGAGCGTTCGGGTCAGCGTGCCGGGGGAGCGCCCGGGGTGGTCGGATCGTCGCCGCCGAGCGCGGCGAGCCAGTGCGTGAGGGCGGACTCGAGGGCCGCGGCATCCGTGTCGCTCAGCAGCTGCACGAGGCGGCGCTCGTTGTGCATGTGGTCGGTGAAGGCGGCGTCGATGAGGGCGACGCCCGCAGGGGTCAGGCGCACGAGGCGGCGGCGGGCGTCGGCGGCGGAGCCGGTGCGGGCGACGAGGCCGCGCTGCACGAGCCGGTCGACGCGCTTAGTGAGTCCGCCGGTGGTGACCATGGTGTGGGCGGCGAGCTCTCCGGCGGGCAGCTCGTAGGGGGCGCCGATGCGGCGCAGGCTCGCGAGCAGGTCGAACTCGGCCTCGGTGAGGCTGTGGGCGGCGTAGACCGGCACGAGCTCGGCGGTGAGGGCGAGCGCGAGGCGATGCAGGCGTCCGATGACTCCCTGTGGCGACGGGTCGAGATCGGGTCGCTCGCGCCGCCAGTCGGCCTGGATCTGCGCGACGCGGTCGGGGGCGGCATCCATGACGCGACTTTATCTTCCATGGAAGGGGAACGTCGAGATCGCGGTAGATTATCTTCCGTGGAAGATAAAAGATGGCGCTGGATCCTCCTGACCGCGATCGCGCCCATCGCCTGGGGGAGCACCTACGTCGTCACCCGGCATCTGCTGCCGCCCGACATCCCGCTCTGGGGCGGGGTGATCCGATGCCTCCCCGCCGGCCTCGTCGTGCTCGCGTTCGTGCGAGTGCTGCCGCGCGGCTCGTGGTGGTGGCGTTCGCTCGTGCTCGGCACCCTGACCGTCGGCGGCCTGAACGTGCTCGTCTACATCGTCGGCCAACGGCTCCCCTCGAGCCTCGCTGCGACCCTGATGTCGACGTCGGCCGCCTTCATGATCCTGCTGTCGTGGATGCTGCGGGGCCAGCGCCCCCGGGTGATCGCCGTCATCGGCGCCCTCGTCGGCATCGTCGGCGTCGTGATCATGCTCGGGCCGGGCGGCGGCCCGGTCGACCCCTGGGGTGTGGTCGCCTCGATCGGGGCGATGCTCTCGTCAACCCTCGGATTCGTGCTGACCGCGAAATGGGGCGCGGGGGTGCCGCCGGTCACGATGACCGCCTGGCAGCTCGTGGCGGGATCCATCGTCGTGCTGCCGTTCGCGATCCTCGTCGAGGGGGCGCCGCCGGTGCTCGACCCGCCCGCCATCGCGGGCTTCGCCTACGTCATCGTGGTGGCCACCGTGCTCGCGTACGCCGCCTGGTTCACGGGGCTCGCCCGCCTGCCCGGCAGCGTCGTCGGGGTCGTGGGACTGCTCAACCCGGTGACCGGGGTCGTGCTCGGCGTGGCGCTCGCCGGCGAGGCCTTCGGCCTCGCGCAGATCGCCGGTCTCGTGCTCGTGCTGGGCGGGGTCGTGATGGGGTCGCTCCCGCCGAGACGCCGTCGTGTCCCGGCTCTGACGTAGGGTCGAGCCGCCCACTTCGGGGTCTCCTCGGGGCGCGACGTGGTGGGGCGAGCGGATGTCGTTGGTCGCTCATATCTTCGAAAACGACGTTGAAGGAATGGAACATACGTTCTAATCTGTCGGAGTGAAGGTCATCGTGCGAGAAGACGCCGCCGCCGAGGTGCTGCGGCTCCGCGCGCAACTCGACCGCATGCAGGGTCGCTCGCTCGACGCCCCGATCCTGCCCACGCATTCCGCCCTCGCCGGGCTCCTGCCCGGCGGCGGACTCCGTGCCGGCGCAGCCTATGCGCTCGGCCCCTCCACCTCACTCCTGCTCTCCCTGCTGGCCGCGCCCTCGCAGACAGGGTCATGGTGCGCGGTGGTGGGGGTTCCCGAATTGGGGGCGGAGGCGGCATCCGACCTCGGCGTCGACCTGTCGCGACTCGTGCTCGTGCCCGATCCGGGGCCCCGCTGGCTCGCCGTCGCGGCCACCCTCGCCGACGTGCTGCCGGTCGTCGCGGTGCGTCCTATCGGGAGGGTGTCCGACGCCGACGCGTCGCGGTTCGGCGCCCGGCTGCGCGAACGCAACGCGGTGCTGCTCGTGCAGGGGGTGTGGCCGCAGGCCGCGGCATCCATCGGTCTCGAATCCCCCGAGTGGAGCGGGCTCGGTGCCGGTGACGGCTATCTGCGCTCGCGTGCGCTCACCGTGTCGGTGCAGACCCGGCAGGCGGGCGTGCCGCGGCGGGCGCGGCTGTTGCTGCCCGACCCCGCCGGCGCGCTCGCCGGCATCGCGCCCGAACGGGCGGTGGCCGCACCCGACGGGGTGGTCGCAGAGCGGGAGCCGGCGGCGGTGCCGCTGCTGCGGGCGGTGGGATGATGGCGGCCCCCGCGCGCAGCCTCGTCCTGTGGGTCCCCGACTGGCCCGTCGCCGCGCTCGCCCGCGAGGAGGGCACTCCGCCCGGGGAGGAAGGGGCCGTCGCGATCGTCGCCGGCAACCTCGTCGTCGCCTGCTCGGCGGCGGCCCGCGCCGACGGGGTGCGTCGGGGGATGAAACGGCGCGACGCCCAGGCGCGGTGCCCCGCGCTGCGGGTGGTCGCCGCCGACGACGCCCGCGACAACCGGCTGTTCCTGCCCCTCGTGAGCCGCGTCGAGCAGCTCGCCCCCGGAGTGCAGATCGTGCGGGCGGGGCTGTGCGCGCTGCGCGCCCGGGGCCCCGCACGCTACTACGAGGGCGAGGAACGGGCCGCGCAGGTGCTGCGCGCGGCCCTCGGTGAGGCGGGCGTCGCCGACGTGCGCGCCGGGGTCGCCGACGGTCCCTTCACCGCTGAGCGGGCGGCCCGCGCGGCGACCACGGCGCGCGACCCGGTGCGGGTGGTCGCCGCCGGGGCCGCCGCCGCCTTCCTCGCCCCGCTGCCCGCGACGGTGCTCGCCGACGCCGCCGACACGGGCGCCGAGATCGTGCACCTGCTCGCACGCCTCGGGGTGCACACGCTCGGAGAGTTCGCCGCGCTCGAGGTCGAGCGGGTCGCGGCACGCCTCGGTCCCGTCGGCGAGAGGCTGCACGCGCTCGCCGCCGGGCTCGACTCCCGGGTCGTGCAGCCGCGCACACCGCCCGCCGAGCTGCACGCCGAGATCGCCTTCGACCCGCCGCTCGAGATCGCCGAGCAGGTCGGCTTCGCGCTGCGCCGCACCGCCGACGCGTTCATCGCCCGCCTCGACGACCAGCGTCTCGTCTGCACCGAGCTGCGGGTCGCGCTCACCGGCGACCGCGGCGAGCACGGCGAGCGGGTGTGGCTGCACCCGGGGTCGTTCGACGCCGCGGCGGTCATCGACCGGGTGCGCTGGCAGCTCGCCGAAGACGACGCCCTCGCGAGCGGGGTCGCGCTCGTGCGGCTCGAGCCCGCCGCCGTCGAACAGGCCTCCCACCATGCGCCGCGCCTCGCCGGGTTCGGCTCGGGTCCCGACGAACGGGTGCACCACGCGCTCTCGCGCGTGCAGGCCATGCTCGGCCACCGCGGCGTGCTCACCCCGACGCTCGGCGGCGGGCGCTGGCTCGCCGAGCGCGAGGTGCTCGTGCCGTGGGGCGACCGGGTGGTGCTCGCCCGTGAACGGGGGCGCCCCTGGCCGGGGTCGCTGCCCTCGCCGCTGCCGGCGACGGTCTATCGTCCCGAGCGGGCGGCGGCCGTCGTCGACGTCGACGGTGAGACGGTCGGCGTCGACGAGCGCGGCATCCTCTCCGCCGTTCCCCACCAGCTCACGGTCGAGGGGCGCCGACTCGGAGTGACGTCGTGGGCGGGGCCGTGGCCGGTGATCGAACGCGAATGGGATGCCGCACGCCGCCGCATCGCGCACCGGTTCCAGATCGTCGACGCCCGCCAGAGCGCGTGGCTGCTGGTGTGCGAGGCGGGGGTCTGGTCGGTCGAGGGGCGGTACGACTGATGGGCTGGCACAACCCGGCCGTGCCATGGTCGGAGCTCGAGCGGGCGCTGAGCGACCGGCGGCGCCCCCGCGGCACCCCGCCCGGCGCCGACGGCGGTGACAGCCCGGCCTGGTCGCACAAGCGCGGACCCTACGTCGCCCCGCCGATCGAGCGGCCTGAGACGGTCGTGCCCTACGCCGAGCTGCACGCGCACTCCTCCTACTCCTTCCTCGACGGCGCCTCATCGCCCGAGGAGCTCGTCGAGGAGGCGGAGCGGCTGGGGCTGCACGCGCTGGCGATCACCGACCACGACGGCTTCTACGGCATCGTGCGGTTCGCCGAGGCCGCCGAGCAGCGCAGCGTGCGCACCGTGTTCGGGGCCGAGCTGTCGCTCGAGCTCACCGCGGTGCAGAACGGTCGCGCCGACCCCGAGGGCACCCACCTGCTGGTGCTCGCGCGCGGACAGGAGGGCTACCACCGGCTCGCCGCCGCCCTCACCCATGGTCAGCTCATCGGGGCCGAGAAGGGCAAGCCCGTCTACGACCTGCCGACCCTGGCCGAGCAGGCGGACGGCGCCTGGACGATTCTGACCGGATGCCGCAAGGGCGCCGTGCGCTCCGCACTCGCCGCGGGCGGTGCGCGGGCGGCGGCCGACGCCCTCGACGCGCTGGTCGACCTGTTCGGCGCCGACCAGGTCGTCGTCGAGCTGCTCGACCAGGGCGGGGTGCGCGACAGCGCCGACAACGACCTGCTCGCCGCGCTCGCCGCCGACCGGTCGCTCGCGACGGTCGCGACCGGCAACGTGCACTACGCCGACCCTCGCACCCGCACCCTCGCGGCCGCCGTCGCGGCGGTGCGGGCGAATCGCAGCATGGACGAGCTCGACGGCTGGCTGCCGGCGCACGGCGGCGCGTTCCTGCGGTCGGGCGCCGAGATGGCGACCCGGTTCGCCCGGTACCCCGGTGCGGTCGCCCGCTCGGTCGTGCTCGCCGACGAGCTGGCGTTCCCGCTGCGTCGCGCGAAGCCGGCGCTGCCGAAGCTGCCGGTGCCGCCCGGGCACACCCCCATGTCGTGGCTGCGGCAGCTGGTGTGGGATGCGGTGCCCGTCATCTATCCCCGGCTCGGCGACGACGACCGCCGCCGCATCGAGAACGAGCTGGCGGTCATCGAGCGGAAGGACTTCCCGGGCTACTTCCTCATCGTGCACGGCATTGTGCAGGAGGCGCGTCGCCGCGGCATCCTCTGCCAGGGTCGCGGCTCCGCGGCCAACAGCGCCGTCTGCTATCTGCTCGGCATCACCGCCGTCGACGCGATCTTCTACCGGCTGCCGTTCGAACGGTTCCTGTCGAGCCTGCGCGACGAGGAGCCCGACATCGACGTCGACTTCGACTCCGATCGGCGCGAGGAGATCATCCAGTGGGTCTACTCCACCTACGGGCGTCACAACGCCGCCCAGGTCGCGAACGTCATCCAGTACCGGCCGAAGAACGCGGTGCGCGACATGGCCCGCGCCCTCGGCTACTCGCCGGGGCAGCAGGACGCCTGGTCGAAGCAGGTCGAGCGGTGGGGTGCGTCGCTCGACAGTGGGGAGGGGCACGACATCCCCGATCAGGTCATCGAGTACGCCTCGGCGCTGCTGAAGGCGCCGCGCCATCTCGGCATCCACTCGGGCGGCATGGTGCTCACCGACCGTCCGGTGGGCGAGGTCGTGCCGATCGAGCATGCGCGGATGCCGGGGCGCACCGTCATCCAGTGGGACAAGGACGACGCCGCGTGGATGGGGCTCGTCAAGTTCGACCTGCTGGGGCTCGGCATGCTCGCGGCCCTGCAGTACTGCTTCGATCTGATCCGCGCCTCGACGGGGGAGGAGTGGACGCTCGCGACCCTGCCGAAAGAAGAGGCGGCGGTCTACGACATGCTGTGCCGGGCCGACTCGATCGGAGTGTTCCAGGTGGAGTCGCGGGCGCAGATGGGGCTGCTCCCGCGGCTGCAGCCGCGCTCGTTCTACGACCTCGTCGTCGAGATCGCGCTCATCCGGCCGGGGCCGATCCAGGGCGGGGCGGTGCATCCGTTCGTGCGCCGCAAGCTGGGCCGCGAGAAAGTGACCTACCCGCACCCGAAGCTCGAGCCGGTGCTCGCGCGCACGCTCGGGATCCCGATCTTCCAGGAGCAGCTCATGCAGATGGCCATGGCCGTCGGCGGGCTCACCGGCGAGGACGCCGACCTCATGCGGCGGGCGATGGGGTCGAAGCGGGGTCTCGAGCGCATCGACTCGCTGCGGGAGAAGCTCTACGCCGGCATGGCCGAGCACGGGCTCGTGGGCGACGATGCCGATGCGATCTACGCGAAGATCCAGGCGTTCGCGAACTTCGGGTTCGCCGAGTCGCACTCGCTGTCGTTCGGGCTGCTGGTCTACGCCAGCTCGTGGATCAAGCTGCACTACCCGGGGGCGTTCCTCGCCGGGCTGCTGCGCGCCCAGCCGATGGGGTTCTACTCGCCTGCGACCCTCACCGCCGACGCCCGGCGTCATGGCGTCGAGGTGCGTAAGCCCGACCTGCAGCTCTCGGGCGTCGAGGCAGGGCTCGAGCCGCTCGCCGGGGCGGATGCCTCGCCCCCGGGTGACACCGGGGCGGATGCCGCGCCCCGCCCCGCACCCGCCGACGATCGCGTGCCCGCCGCACCGGCCGCGCGTCCCGCGCCGACCGGGCGCCCCGTGTGCGCCCACCGCGACCAGCCGCCGGTGGCGCCCTTCGACCCGGCGGCCCCCGATGAGAGCGCCGCCCACCGTCGCGACGGCGGGTTCGCGGTGCGGCTCGGGCTCGCGGCGATCCGCGGGATCGGCGCCGACGTCGCCGGGCGCATCGTGGCCGCCCGCGACGCCGGGGGGCTGTTCCGCGACATGCGCGACCTGGTGCGCCGCACGAGCATCACCGAGGCGCAGGTCGAGGCACTCGCCACCGCCGACGTGTTCGCCTGCTTCGGGATGTCGCGGCGCGACGCCCTGTGGAGTGCGGGCGCCGCCGCGCAGGATCGCCCCGAGTACCTGCCCGACTCGATCGTCGCCGTGCAGCCGCCGCTGTTCTCCGACCCGTCGAGCTACGAGACGCTCGCCGCCGACCTGTGGGCGACGGGCATCTCGACCGACGACCACCCGATGACCCACTACCGTTCCGGACTCGACGCGCGCGGAGTGCTCACCTCCGCCGAGCTGCGCACCCACGAAGACGGTCGCCGGGTCGAGGTGGCGGGGCTCGTGACCCACCGGCAGCGTCCCGCGACAGCGTCGGGGGTGACCTTCCTCAACCTCGAGGACGAGCACGGCCTCGTCAACGTCATCTGCTCGGTCGGCGTCTGGAACCGTCACCGCACGCTCGCGCGCGACGCTCCCGCCCTCATCGTGCGGGGCATGCTCGAACGGTCGCCCGAGGGCGTCGCGAACATTCTCGCCGACCGTTTCGAAGACCTGAGAGTCGGCGTCGAGCATCGGTCCCGCGACTTCCGGTGACACCACGAGGGGGCGGATGCCGCGGCATCCGCCCCCTCGCGTCCCTCCCGGGGCGACTCAGCCGTCGGTCAACGACTGGTGGGTGTTGGGGTAGGTGATGTTGTGCGCCGTGGCGCCCAGCAGACCGAACGTCACCCGCAGCAGCGAGGCGATGCCGTCGGCCGGGGGCGGCGTGTCCTGCCCGATCGTGATGGCCTGACCCGTCGGCAGCACGGCCGTCAGTGAGCTCAGGTAGACCTGGGCGTCGCCGCTGAGCGTCATGCTGTCGGCGGTGGTCGCGAGCGACGGGCCGGTGAACTGGCGCACCGTGAGCGAAAAGCCCTGCACCGTCACCGAGTCGGCGCTGATGCGGATGGCCGGCTCGAGCGTGCCGTCGACCGTGCGCACCGTGACGAGTGCGATGCCCTTGAGCCCCGTGAACGAGAGACCCTGCGCGCCCAGCTGCGCCGGGTACTTCGTGAGGGTCGGTGCGCCCTGGTCGTAGATCGCCTGTCCCCATGACGCGTTGGTCTGCGTCGGGGTGGTGGGTGTGCCCGGGGAGGTCGGCGTCGTCGGTGAGGTGGATCCGCCGCCGAGACCCGGCAGTGACGGCAGACCCGGCAGCAAGCTACCCGAGGTCTGCGACGGCGACGGGGTCGGCGTCGGCGTCGGCGTCGGCGTCGGCGTCGGCGTGCTGCAGTTCATCAGCAGTGGGATGCACAGGCCGGTCGGGGCCTCGGGGGAGCGGGCGGCACCGACGGTCGCGGCGCCGACCACGAGGCATCCGACCACCGCGGCGGCCGCGATGGCAAGGCGATGGCGGATCATGATGGGCTCGCCGCCGTGATCTCGTCGATCGTCAGATCGGCGGTGGCGCCGTCCGCATCGCCCTCCTCCGCCGCAGCCTCCTCGGAGTGACGGGCGGCCCGCTTCGCCTCGCGGCGGCGCAGGCGACGCTCACCGTCGGCGGGCACCCATGACACGGCGATCACGCCACCGACGGTGGAGACCACCATCCCGATGATGAAGCCGCCGAGGTTGACGCCGACGAGTGAGTAGATCGAGATCGCCAGAGCGATCACACCGTAGAAGATGCGATGCATGGGCATCGCGACGATCAGCACGCCCAACAGCACCAGGGCGACCGGGATGATGGTCGCCTGCAGCCCCGAGAAGCCGAGCTGCACCTGGATGTTGCCGAGGTCGAGCTGACCGGAGAAGAACATCTCCACGCCGCCGACAGCGATGAGGATCGCGCCGACGAGGGGTCGCCGGCGGGACCAGGCGGCGAAGCGGGCACGTCGAGTGGACATGGCAGCAGCCTCCGATCGGGTTCGAGGAACGGTGGTCATGGGGCTGCTCAGAAGCAGCCCTTCGACCCGTCGGTGATCTGCACGTGCATGTTGGCGAGGTTGAAGACGCCCGCCTGGGTGCTCCACGCGATCTGCTGCAGGTTCTTGATCGTGATGGTGTCGGCGTCCTGGGCGAACTCGCCCGCCGTGCCCTTCGCGTTCGTGTTCACCTGCGAGGCGTCGACGCCGATGCGGATGTTGCCGAACGACGAGTCGCCCTTGAGGTCGGTCATGCCGATCTGCAGGTCGGTCGCGGTGGCAGGGGTGCCCTCGCCGCCGGCGGTGACCAGCAGGCCCACCTTGCCGAGCGGGGTGTCGGTGATGACGGCCTGGCAGAGCGCCGTGAGCGACGCCGACTTGATGTTGGCGATCGCGACGCTGTGCTGGCCGCCCTTCGCGTCGGTGGCGACGCCCGAGTACTGGGAGAAGCCAGTGCCGGCGAGCTCGGTGGCGGAGATCTGGAACGAGCTGCCCGAGACCGAGAACGAGACGGGCACCTGTCCCTGGGCGACGCCGCCGGCGAGCACCGAGGTGACGACGGCGACCGGGACGGCGACGATGGCGATACGTCCTGCGCGCGAGCGCGCGATGTTGCGGAACTTCATTGTGTCCTCCGGGGGGTGAGGTGCAGCGTCATTGCTGCGGGGTGCAGCGGCTGTGCTGCGGGTGGTTCTGACACGATGATAGACACCATTGACTAATTGTCAATAAGGTGGACGCGTTGGTGAGAAAGTCCTCACAGTCCGGGTGCGACGCCGATGCCACGCCCGGAGGAGGGGAGGTGTCGACAGTATGGTCATAGCCATGGTCGGGGTGCGTCGTACGCGGTTGACGCCCGAGGAGCGACGGGAGCAGCTCACCGCCCTCGGTGTGGCATTCCTCGCCACGCGCCCCCTCGACGAGCTGACCATCGAGGTGCTCTCGGAGCAGGCCGGCGTCTCCCGCGGCCTCGTCTTCCACTACTTCGGCTCGAAGCAGGGCCTGCACCGCGACGTCGTCACCCTCGCCCGCGACGGCATGCTGCACGCGACCACCCCGCGCCGCGACCTCGCCCCGCGGGAGCGCCTGCACGACACCCTCACCCGCATCGTCATGTTCGTGCGCGAGCACAGCGGCGTCTTCGCCTCCCTGGTGCGCGGGTCGTCGAGCCGCGACGCCGAGGCGAGCCGGGTGGTCGACGAAGCCCGCGATGCGCAGGCCGCCCGCCTGCTGGAGGTCTACGGCGAGCTCGGCTATCGCGACACCCGGATGCTGCGGGTCGCCCTCCACTCCTGGGTCGTGTTCGCCCAGGAAGTGCTCCTCGACCTCGCCCTCGGCACCGGCACCCCGGTCGAGCAGATCGTGGCGTTCCTGGAGCAGAGCGTGGAAGGCGTCGTCGCGGCCGCACAGGGGGCCGCGGCATCCGAATCCGGCGGGTGAGGCGCCGCTAGACTCGGAGGGCCAGCCTCTGTAGCTCAATGGAAGAGCAGTTCCGTCCTAAGGAAACGGTTGGGGGTTCGAGTCCCTCCAGGGGCACTGAGTCGACACGTTGAGAGGGTTGCTGCAATCCGAATCCACGCCATTGAGCGCTTCGGCTGCGCTCATCATGTCGGACGCCTCACTGAGTGGACTCGCTGGCGACCGACTCGTTCGCGGTGGCGGTCCACGTGAACACCACGACTGCGACGGCCACGACCACTGATGCGCCGATGAACCGCGCCATGTGAGGCAACCGCTAGCCCCAATCCGATACCAGGCCCGACGCGTAGCGATCTGCCGGGATTCGTTTAGGCGGAGCAGGGCGACGTCCGGAAGCCGGTCGGGCGCCACTCTCCCTTTTTGACGGGTCCCGTGGTGTACCTGTGTCGGCTCGCATGTTGGGGGTCTACTGTCGGATGATGACATTGAATAGGGAACCGGCCACCTCGGAGTGGGACTCGGCGCGAGCGGCGCATTGGCACGGTTCTCCGTCGTCGCCGGAGACGGCGACCAGGGATGTGGAGCAGCGGGCCCGGTCGGAGAAGCCCACGCACATCGCTTCGCAGGCTCCCGCAGCCTGACCTTCGCGTCTAGACGGGCCGGTACTGGGCTGTGAGGGGGCAGTCGAACGGGTCGCGTGCGGCGAGCCCGACCCGGTTCAGGTAGGCGATCACGATGCCGTATGACCGCCACAACGTCGTCTCCGCGTAGGGGACATTGAGACGGTCGCACTGGTCACGGACGATCTCACGCGCCTTGGCGAGGTGGGGCCGGGACATGCTGGGGAACAGGTGGTGCTCGATCTGGTAGTTCAGTCCGCCCATGAGCCAGGTCGCCCACCAGCCTCCGCCGATGTTCCGTGAGGTGCGGACCTGCTTGCTGAAGAAGTCCAGTTTCGCGTTGGGGGCGATGACGGGCATCCCCTTATGGTTGGGTGCGAACGCTGCTCCCATGTAGATGCCGAAGATCGCGAGCTGCACGCCGAGGAACGCGAACGCCATCCCCACGGGCAGGAACACGAACACGGGAACGACGAACACGGCGAACCGGGCGGCGAGCAGACTCAATTCGAGCCAGCGCTCTTTGACCGTCTCGCGGCCGAGCAAGTGGCGGAATGCGAGGTAGTGGAGGTTCAGCCCTTCCAGTGTGAGTAGCGGGAAGAACAACCAGCCCTGCCGGCGGGTGATGAAACGGCGGATGCCTCGCGCGGAGGCGGCGTCGACGTCGAGGAACGAGATCGTGTCGATCTCGATGTCGGGGTCTTTGCCGACACGGTTCGGGTTCGCGTGGTGGCGGGTGTGCTTGTTTGACCACCACGAGTAGCTCATCCCGACCACACCGTTGCCCAGGACCCGCGCCAAACGGTCGTTCGCCGGACCGGAGGAGAGGATCTGCCGGTGCGCGGCCTCATGCGACAGGAACGCGACCTGGGTGAACAGGATCCCGAGCGCGCCGGCCATCAGCAGCTGGAACCAGCTGTCTCCGAGCAGGATGAAGCCGGTCACCACGCCACCAAAGCCGAGGGCGAGAGCAGCCGCCACGGTGAGGTAGAACCACGGGGAACGGCGCATCAGCCCGGTCTCTCGGACGACTTGTGCGACTTCTGTGTATGCGCGGGTCAACGGCGGGAACTCCGTCGTCCCCGCGTAGGTCTGCCGGATGGGTCCGAGCCGCGGCTCCAGAGCGGTGGAAGAGATGAGAACACCTGGTTTCGATCGTGACCGCTTCGGGCCTGGCTAAGCCAAGGGCGGGTGCCGATCGCTCCTCACAGGCTACGCCAGTGCGCATGGCAGCACCGGAATGCATCGAGACCTCCCAGGCGCTGGACAGGCAACATGCTTCTCGGGTTCGCTCGGGCGTCGTGTGGAACGTCTCGCGCTCGTGCGACCGGCTCGATGCCCCGGGCGCGAGACCTGCGGGCTCAGAGCGCGCGGATGTTCGCTGCCTGCATGCCCTTGGGCCCGCGCTCCGCGTCGAACTCGACCTTCTGATCCTCACGGAGATCCTTGAACCCCCCGCCTGTGATCGCGCTGAAGTGCGCGAACAGGTCGGCGGAGCCGTCATCTGGGGCGATGAAGCCGTAGCCCTTCTCGGAGTTGAACCATTTCACGGTGCCAGTGGCCATCGTGTTCTTCCTTCTTGTGCGGGGGCCGTGTGAGCGACCGGGTGTGCCGTTCCGGCGTGCGCGGAACGGACGCGTGGGGCGCGACCGGGGCCGAGGGGCTGCGAGAACCTTTGGCTGGATGGTCGTTCCCTGAGAGTGCTCGACATGCGTGGCCACCGTCGCGAGAGCGATGCGCCGGGCTGGATGCAGGCCGAGGTCCTCTCCGAGAGCGCCGAAAGCCTCGAAGCCGTCCGGTGTCGCAGCGACGAAGCCGGCGTACTCTCCGGCGTCGGTGGCGACGTGCACGTCGTCCGCGGCTTGACGCCAGACGATGCGATGGTCGGGGGCAGATGTGTGGGGGTGCATGTCGATCTAGGGGGGGCGCGTGACTGCATGAGACGCAAAAGAAGCGCGAGCGGAGGAGTAACGTCACCGAGTCGGCGGGGCGTCAGAGGTTCTGCTTCTCCACATCGAGGCGGAACTGGCGGGACGCAAGAGGAGCCGTGACTCGGCTCGAGGCAGGCTACCACGCCGCGCTCATTGATCTCTCGTCCCGTTCATTTCCAGACCTCGGCTTCCCGCGAATAGGACTTCGCGTGCATGCTTCTCGGCAGTCGAGATCGATCCACGTATCAATCCGGACGGTTTGGTTGCGGGCCTTGATCGGCCGTGTATGCGGATCGCGAGGGGGTACGAAGACGAAGCGGACGAAGAGACTCCGTTAGTGATTCCGCCTCCCGTCCCGTACATCGACACCCGCTTCGAGGAGAGCCTTCTTGATCGTCTTGTCACTGAACCCGATCTTCAGCCGGATCTGCCGGATCGACTCACCCTCCTCGTACAGTCGCGATGCTTCACGCACATGGTTGGGGGAGAGGCCGGTCGGGCGACGTTCTATGCCCATTCGGTTCAGCCGATGATGCACGGTCCACTCTGTGGTGCCAACCTCGCGGGCGATCTGCACTGGACGCATCCCGGCCACGTAGAGCCGAGCAATCTCCTCGTTCACGGCCTTCGTGAGCCGTCTCGGTCCGCGAGCAGACGTCGTCGTCGGGTCCCGAGAAACATGCTCTGACCGGGCTTTCTTGATCAGATTGTGTATCTTCAACACATCCTGGCCAGAATTCAAGTAGCGTCCCAGCAGGGGCACCGCCGAAACGAGGTCCGCATGACCCTGCCGCTCCACCCCGAACCCGTCGACCGCTCGCACCCTGCGTTCCGGCCGAACGCCGAGCCGTTCTACGCGATCGTGCGGGAGGGGCTGGGTGATCTCGTCGACGGTGAGCACTTCTGGGACGCCGTGGCGGAGGACGCCGAGTTCGAGTTCCGTTACGTCTTCGCCGGGTTCGGGCCTGTGATCCGCGGGCGCGCGGCCTACATGGACTGGTTCGCCGGCTACGACATGCAGATCGAGCGGGCCGACGGGCTGCAGGTCGCGCACGACGCCGACCGTGGCGTCGTGACGCTCGAATACGAGGTGCACGGACGCACGGTCGCGGGCCGCGCGTACGACAATCGGTTCTGCTCCGTCGTCACCCTCGTCGATCGGCGCATCGTCGGCTGGCGCGACTACATGGACTCGCTCGCCGTCATCACGGCTCTCGGCGGCTGACGCGGGGCCGCGGCATCCGCCATAGGGATGCCGCATACCTCGCGCGCTGCGGCGGGTCCACCAGCGAGGTTGCGATGCGAACCCTCACTACGCGACTACCCCGGCGCAGCTCACCCGGCGATTGTCTCGATCCGCGACGGGCCGTCGGGGCACACGCGGTCGATGACGGCGAGCGTCGACTCCGCCAGCGGTCGATCGAGCGCGGCGAGGTTCTCGCGTTGCCGGGCCGGGAATCTCGCCGTCGGCAGCGGGATCATCCCCCGAGCCGCCGACCAGGCGATCGCCAGCTGCGCCGGGGTGAGACCCTCCTCGCGTGCGGCGCGCACGAGCACCGGATGCCGCAGCACCCCGTCTCCGAGGCCCGTCGGATGCGCAGCGAGCACCCTGACGCCTCGGCCATCGAGGTCGCGCCGCAACTCGCGCTGGGGAGCGAGCGGGTGCACGACGATCTTGTCGACGGCCGGCAGTTCTCCGGTCGCCTCGAGAAGGGCGTCACTCTCCGCCGCGCCGAACCCCGCGACACCCACGCGGCTGACGAGGCCTCGCACCCGGGCCTTCGCGAGCGAGTGCCAGGCCGCCACCGAGCGCGCCGCCCCGATCCACGGCACCAGCATGAGATCGATGTGCTCCAGCTGGGTGCGTAGAAGGAACTCCTCGACGAATTTCGTCGCCTCGTTCGCGCTCGTGCGACTCGCGGGCAGCCGGGTCGCGACCGTGACGAGATCACGCGGGACGGCTGCCGCGGCAATCGCCGCGCCGACCGTGCCGTCGTTGTCGTAGTCAGGGTCGGTGACGATCAGGCGGAAGCCGTCGTCGATCGCCGCTGAGACGATATGGATGCCGCCGCTGCCCCGCACACCCGCGACCGCCAGTCCGATCGGGGGGATGCTCGCCGAGGCGGGACGGGCGGGTGCGCTCATGGCGTCATCGCTGTCCGAACCTGCGCGCTGTCGACGATCTGCTCGAAGCTGACCACCCGGTCGGATGCCAGTCGCCAGACGTGCGCGACCCGCGCGGTGAACGGGCGCCCGGTCTGGCGGAAGGTACCCGAGTAGGTGCCGATGCCGATCTGGACATCGCCGGCATCGACGAGCTCATCGAGGTCGAAGCGATAGCCGTCGAAATCGCGGGCGAGGGCTTCGAAGACGTTGACGCGCACGGCATCGGGGCCGATGTACGTCCCCGCGCGTGGGAATCCGGCCGCCTCGGTCCACGTGGTGTCGGCCTCGATCGGCGCGAGCATCCCGGCGAGATCGCCGCCGGCGCTCGCCTCGTAGTGGCGCGTGATGATGTCATGAGCGCGAGTCATGGCGGTGTCCTTTCGGTGGGTCAGACGGGCTGGACGTCGGGGTACACGACGTTGCCGAGCGGATAGATGTGGCCGCCCGCGCGCCGGTGATCGGCGCCGCCGTCGGGTGCGGTGCCGAGGAAGATCCCCGTCGTTCGCAAGGCGTAGCCCAGGTCGTGCAGCCAGACGCTCGCGACCGGGATCACGAACTCGCGGAACGTGAACAGGTAGAGGCCGGAGTCGTCGAACTTCCACACCGTCGACATGTCGACGTCGCCGTGCCCGCGCTGCTCGCCGTGGAGGCACTGCCAGCAGTAGCGTTCGCTCGAGAGGAACACGTGCTCGTACAGGTGCACAGGGCTGTAGCGCACGAGCTCGCGGAAACCGATCAGGTCACGAGAGGGCGCGGGCTTCACCCCCGTCACATCTTGTCCGACGACACGCCCCGCGGCGATCGTCTGCTGCACCTGCGGCATTCCCGGTCGCGGCTCGCCGATCACGGAGTGGATGATCAGTGCGCGACCGGTCGTCTCCGACCAGAACACCGTGATCGCGTCCTGAGACCGCGACGCGAGGGGCAGGTTGAAGAACACCACGTCGTCGCGCACACGCACGGCGTCGTACGGGTCCACCGTGCCATCCGGTGCGCTCAGAAGGGCTGCCGACCGCCACCGGGCGGTGCCATCGGCCAGGACGTCCACGGCGAGACCGATGCCGCCGTCGAACTCCCAGGCGATCGATCGTCCGGCGAGGTCGGCCTGCGGCATCCGATAAGTGTCGATTCCGGTCGCGAAGTCGTCGTATGACTTCCACGTGCCCTGGTCGGCATCGTGGGTCGTGCGCGAGACGGTGACGTTCTCGGAATGGGACATCAGTGACCTCCGGTGAGAGTGGGTGAGGGGGAGGGGATGAGGAGTACGGCCTTGATCAGCCCCTCCGTACGACCGCGAACGGCGGCGAGCGCGGTGCTCGCCTCATCGAGCGGGAAGATGTGGGTGATGAGCGAGGCGAACGGGAATCGCGCCTGATCGAGCAGTGTGATGGCGCGTTCATAGCCCCCCGCGGCAAGGAACGACGGCAGGATGTCGATCTCCCGGGTGAGGAGGTCCTCATCCGGTGCGATCGTGAGCGCCGCGCCGCCGCCACATGCGCCGGCGAGCACAACCCGACCGCCGCGCCGGACCAGACGGATCGCGTCCTGCTGCGCCGTGGGATTCCCGGCGCACTCGATGACCACGTCCGGACCGCCGGGGAGCAGGTGGCGAATCCGCGAGTGGAGCTCGGCCCCGCGCTCTGCGAGGGTGTCCGTCGCGCCGAACGAGCGTGCGAGCACCCGCCGCTCGGGGCGACCGCCGACGACGATGACGTGCCGGGCGCCGGCCGCCGACGCCACCGCTGCGACGAGCAGACCGATCGGGCCCGGGCCGATGATCACGACGTCGTCGCCGAGGCCGACGCGACCGCGCTCGACCGCCCGCACCGCGACCGCGAGAGGCTCGGTGAGCACCGCGACGTCGTTCTGGAGTGTGGGCGGAAGCACGTGGATGACGCCCTCAGGGGGAACCACCAGGTGGGTGCCGTAGCCGCCGGTGAAGGGCGAGAGCGTGCGGGGGATGTTCACGCCCATCTGGCGCCCCGCCGCAGGTGAGACCGCGGGATCGTCCCGCTCACAGAGGTTGCGCCGACCCTCGCGGCATCGCGCGCACCGCCCGCAGGCCAGCAGCATCTCCACCACGACGCGATCACCGACGCGCAACCCCGGGCGGGCCGCCTCGGTGCCGATCGAGATCACCGTTCCGACGAACTCGTGACCGGGCACCAGCGGGAACGGGTCACCGATCTCGCCGTCGAGCAGGTGCAGATCGGTTCCGCAGATGCCGACGCGGTCGACGGCGACCACGACATCGGATGCCGCGGGCACGGGTGCCGGGCCGGTGACCGTGTCGATCAGGCCGGGAGCGACGAACAGGACCTGCGTCGCCGTGCCGGTCGCGTCGTTCATGCGAGTGTCCTTCCCCGCGGCGCATCGTCGTGCCGCTGTGTGAAGGCTCGCGTGCCCGGACGCGGGGCGGTTGCGTCGGAGCGCGCAGATGTTGAATCGGCGCGCAGTGTGCCCCTCCCGGGGGCGACGTCAGCGGCGGGTCATCCGGGACCGGAACTCGGACGGGGTCTCGCCGTAGACAGACTTGAACGTGCGCGAGAAATGGGCCACGTCGGCGAACGACCAGCGGGCGGCGATCGCCGTCACGGTCATGTCCGCGAAGTCCGGGTCGGCGAGTTCGTCGCGGCATCGCTCGATGCGGCGCAGCCGGATGTAGGAGCCGACGCTCATCCCCTCGGACTGGAACAGCGAATGCAGATAGCGCACCGAGATGAAATGGGCGTCCGCGATGAGCGACGGCGTGACGCCCGGGTCTTCGAGCACTGCGTCGATGTACGAGTAGATCCGATCGATCAGCCGTTCGCCGCCAGCGCCCTCCGTCGCCGGCAGCGAGTCTCGCAGCAGGATGTTGACGAGGTCGACCGCATTGCGCGCCAATCGCCAGCCTGTCGCGGTGCTGACCGCCTCGAGTCGCCCGGCCAGTTGCAGGAGCACGCCGCCGACCATGCTCCCCAGGTGGTCGTCCTTGCCCAGCGCAGTCGCCGTCAGCCGGGCGATGCGATCGTCGGACAGGTCGACGAGCCGCTTGGGGAACATGGCGACGATCGTGCGGATCGATGAGTCGTCGAACGCGAGCGTGTACGGACGAGTCGTGTCATAGACGGCGATGTCGCCCGGTGACAGCACGACGTCGCGGCCGTCCTGGCAGATGAAGCCGGAGCCTTCGACCATCAGGCTCACCTTGTAGCTCGGTTCGGACTCCGACTCGGCGACGAGGCGGCGTGTGCGCTCGACCACATGCGGATCGGCGGCGATCTCGACGATCTTCAGGTCGCGCAGCTCGGCGCTGCGCGCCGCGGCGTGGAAATGGTGCGGGCGCCGACTGGAAACCTGCAGGGGGACGAACGTATCGCGCACGTTCTCACGGAAGGCCGTGAACGAGTCGATGTGGTGGAGCGGGCTCGGGGTGGCGTGGAGCATTCGGGGTTACCTCCAACGAGTCGCGGTCGCCGGTGACCGCGTGGTCTGCATCGTATATGACCGACGACGTCGCGGCTACGGCGCCTGGAAGACGTTGTGCACGCACGTGCAATGCGGGTGCCTCGCCGTTCAACGGCCCCCGCGCCGGTATTGCGAGGCTGTCCGCGACGCAGCTGTCCCTCGCGTCGCATCTCGTACGAAGGAGTACACCCATGAATCGCACCATGCGGGCACTGCTCGCGGTAGCGGCGACAACAGCTGTCATCGCTCTCGCGGGATGTGTTGCCGACACCTCTGCGTCCCCCACATCCGGCGGCTCGGCGGCCGCCGGGGCGGCCGCGTGCGGCCTCGGCAACGGCCAGAAGGCCACCGGAACCCCGATCAAGGTCGTCGCCATCGCCACCGAATCCGGCGGCGTCGACTTCTCGTCCTCCCCGAATTCGGCCAAGGCCTACTTCGACTGCATCAACGACAACGGCGGGATCAACGGCCGCCCGATCTCCTACCAGGTCGGAGACGACGCCCTCGACCCCACCAAGACGGCGCAGATCGCGACCGGCTATGCGTCCGACTCCTCGATCGTGGCCTCGGTGGGCGACGCCTCGTTCGTCGGCTGCCAGCAGCAGAACGACGCCTACAAAGCGGCGGGGCTCTACTCGATCCTCGGCGTCGGGGTTCCGCAGTCCTGCTTCTCGTCGTCGAACCTCGCGCCCGTCAACGCCGGACCCCGCATCTCCGCCCTCGCCACGCTGCAGTACTTCGAGCGCGCCGGGCAGGCCGGCAAGTTCTTCGCGATCGGCATCAACACCCCGGGCAACGGCGACTGGGTGGCATCCGGAATCTCGGCCTACGCGAAGTCGAAGGGTATCGACCTCGTCGGCAATGTGCTCTCCGACCCGAACGAGAGCAACTGGCTTCCGCTCGTGAGCCAGATCTCCTCGAGCGGCGCGACGAGCCTCGTCATCGCGGACCCGGCGCCGATCACCGCGTCGATCCTCACCGCGGCCGAGCAGCAGGACGCGAAGGGGTCGATCCAGTGGTCGTGCACGGCATCCTGCTACGACAAGCAGTTCGGGCAACAGATCGGCCAGTACTGGGACGGCTTCGTCGCCAACTCCGAGCTGCAGCTCGTCACGACCACGACCGGCGCCGACCAGACCCTCTGGAAGGCCGTGATGGACAAGTACGCGGCCGCCGACGCGCCGCGCGACACGTTCAGCCAGGCCGGCTTCCTCGCCGCCAAGATCTTCACCGACACCCTCATCAAGCAGTTCCCGGATCCGTCGAAGATCACCCGCGACACCGTCTCGCAGGCGCTCCTCGGAATCAAGGGCTTCTCCTCCGACCTCCTGTGCGCCCCGTGGTACTACGGCGTCGCCGACCAGCATCACGCCAACCACGCGACCCGCATGGCAAAGCTCGTCAACGGCGAGTGGCAGGAGCTCGAAGGCTGCCAGAACGTGACGGACCCCGAACTGAACTCGATCGAACAGGCCGAGCAGTCCCAGGGTCTTCTGACGGGGAACTGATCACACCATGAATCTGCTGCCCTTCCTCGTCGCCGGCCTCGTGATCGGTTCGGTGTACGCCCTGTCCGGAGTCGGGGTGCTCGTGCTCTACCGCACGACCGGCGTCCTCAACTTCGCCCACGGCGCCATCGGTGCGTTGGCCGCGATGCTGCTGTGGCAGCTGATTCCCACCCAAGGACGTCTGCAGCCCGCGATCGGGATCGCCGTGTGCATCCTGATCGCGGCTGCGGCCGCCCTGCTGTTCGGGCTGCTCGCCGGCCCCTATCTCGCGCGCATCGACGAGCTGCGCAAGGCGATCGCCACCCTCGGTTTCGCCCTCGTCATCATCGGCGTGCTGCTGTTCACCTGGAACGACAAGGCCCGCACTCTGCGGCTCGACACCAGCTCGATCGCGATCAACGTCGGCGGCACCCGCGTGAACCTCACGCAGATCATCTGCCTCCTGCTCGCCGTGCTCGTCGTCGTCGCCACGGTGCTGGCCTTCCGCTACACGAGCATCGGCATGTCGATGCGAGCGCTCGCCAGCGACCGCGAGCTCGCCTCGGTCGTCGGCACGAACGTGCGACTCGTCGAGAACGTCGCCTGGGCGCTGTCGGGCGCGATCGCCGGAGCCTCCGGCATCCTGCTCGCCAACCAGACCCGCCTGGAGCCCGCCTTCCTGACCTTCCTCATCATCCCCGAGCTCGCGGCCGTCGTGATCGGACGCTTCTCCTCACTGTGGCTCACGCTGGTCGGCGGACTCGTGATCGGTGTCCTGCAGACCCTCGCGTCGGCGTGGGAGCCGATCACCGCCTACGCGACGATCGTCCCCTTCCTCATCGCCACCGTCGTCATCCTCATCGGCCGACGTCGCGTGCTGACCATCGGAGTGGTGCGCTCATGATGTCCTTCCTCGCCCGCCGAAACACCCGTGTCGGCGCGATCGGCCTCCTCGTGGGCCTCGCGCTGGCGGTGGTCATCCCGTTCCTCCCCGGTATCGGCCAGGGGTCCGGCCTCTTCGCGCTCACCGCATGCGCGATCTACTCGCTCGCCGCCCTCGCCGCCGGCATCCTCTACGGGCGCCTCGGACTCGTGTCGCTCATGCAGATCGCCCTCGTCGCTGTCGGCGGATGGGTGACGCTGCGCCTCTACTACGCGACCGATCTGCCGTTCGAGCTGGTCGCGGTGGCGGCGGCCGTCGTCACGGCGCTCATCGGAACGCTCCTGAGCCTTCCCGCTCTCAAGCTCTCGGGACTCTCCCTCGCGATCGTCACCCTCATGATCGCGGGCGGCATCCAGGTCGTCATCACGGCGACCGGGTTCCCGAACGGCGGAACCGGGCTCCTCGGGCGTCTCCCCGCCGGCACGGTTCCCGACACCATGCCGCGGCCGACCTGGGGTGCCTCGGACGATGCCTACTTCCGGTATGTCGCGGTGGTCGTCGCGGTCGTGTTCCTCGCGGTCTGGTGGCTCCTGTCCTCCCGGGTGGGACGCGCCTGGGCGGCGATCCGGCAGGGTGAGGCGGGCGCCATCACCCTCGGTATCCCGGTGACGCGCTATCGCATTCTGGCCCTCCTGATCACCAGCTTCATCACCGGTCTGTCGGGGGCGCTCCTCGCGGCCAACACGGGGGTGCTCGACTCCACCGGCACGACCTTCAGCGCGCAGCAGTCCGTGCTGCTGTTCGCGACGGTGCTCATCGGCGGCACGTTCTCACTGAGCGGCGCCGTGATCGGCGGCATCTTCTTCTACGGCGTGCCCGTGCTGCTCCAGGCGTGGGGCGTGAGCGGCGATCTCGTGTTCATCATCCTGGGCCTCGGCACGATCCAGGCCATCACGACCAATCCGATCGGCATCGCCGGCTCGGTCGCCGCGCTGGCGCGTCGATGGCGAACACCGCGCCGTGCCTCACGTGCACGCGAGGTGACCGCATGAGCCGCCTCGTCATCGATCGCGTCACCGTGCGCTACGGCGGCGTCACCCCGCTCGACGCGGTCAGCCTCGAGTTCGAGGACGGGGTCTGCGGGATCATCGGACCGAACGGTGCCGGCAAGACCACGACCTTCAACGTGCTCTCCGGGTTCGCCATCCCCGCGGAGGGGAGCGTGCACCTCGACGGGGAGTCGCTGCTGGCCGTGCCGCGGCATCGTCGCGCTCGCTGGGGGCTGCGCCGATCGTTCCAGCAAGAGCAGGTGATCCGGTCGTTGACCGTGCGTGAGAACCTCCTCCTCGCGGCGGAGAACTCGGGCGCGACCCGAGCGTCGGTCGACGCCGCGCTCGACTACGTGGGCCTGGATGGGCGGGACCGGCTCGGGAGCGACCTCACGATCCTCGAACGGCGTCTCGTCGAGATCGCCCGCTGCGTCGTCGGCGAGCCGCGTCTCGTGCTGCTCGACGAGCCCGCCGCCGGTCTCGATCCGGCCGAGTCGGAGATGCTCCTCGGGGTGATCACCGGGATTCCGGCGACGACCGGCGCGCTGGTCCTCCTCGTCGACCACGACATGGATCTCGTGCGTGCCGCGTGCGCGACCGTCGCGGTGCTCGACTTCGGGCGCCGCATCGCGGCCGGGTCAACGGCCGAGGTGCTCACGTCCCCCGACGTCCGCAAGGCGTATCTCGGTATCGAGGAGGAGAAGGCATGAGCGAGCAGCTGGCGATCCGCGACCTCACGATCCGTCGTGGCGGGCGCGAGGTGGTGCGCGGTGTCGATCTCACCGTCCCGCGCGGCGAGGTGACGGCGCTGCTCGGGGCGAACGGGGCGGGGAAGTCCTCGCTCGTGCTGGCGGTCGCGGGGCTGCTGCGCGACATCCGCGGCGACATCGAGCTCGACGGCAGGGCGATCCGCGGGCTGCGTCCGAACCGGGTGCGGCGGGCGGGTCTCGCGACCATGCAGGAGGGCCACCGCGTCTTCACCGACATCTCGGTCGCCGACAACCTGAAGATCGCGGCTCTCCTCCTGCCGCGGCGCGACCGCGGTGCCGCCGTCGAGGAGATGCTCGACATCTTCCCCGAGATGCACGGGTTCGCCGACCGTGCGGCGGGCTCGCTCTCGGGCGGACAGCAGCAGATGCTCGCGCTCGCAAGCGCGCTCGCCGCCCGCCCCGAATACCTCGTCATCGACGAGATGTCGCTCGGACTGGCGCCGGTGATCGTCGCGCGTCTCGTACCGGTCCTGCGCAGCGTCGCCGCGCGCGGCGTCGGCATCCTTCTCATCGAGCAGTTCACCCATGTCGCGCTCGATCTCGCGACCTCGGCCGTCGTGCTCGCGCAGGGGGAGGTCACCCTCCGTGAGAGCGCGGCGACGCTGCGTGATCAGCCCGAGCAGCTCGCGGCCGCCTACCGACTCACCGAAGCAGAGGAGCAATCATGACCCACTACCCCTACATCGTCGTGGGCGCGGGGACGTCCGGATCGATCGTCGCCCGCCGACTCGCCGACGCCGGCAAGCGGGTGCTGATCGTCGAGGCGGGCCCCTCCAACCGCACCGAGCTCGTGCAGGACCTCAGTCACATCCCCGACCTCTGGCACACCGAGCGTGACTGGGACTACTACACGGCACCGCAGGCGCACGCGGCGGGCCGCCGCATCCATCTGCCGCGCGGGCGGGTGCTCGGCGGGTCCCATTCCCTGAACGCCGCGATCTGGGTGCGCTGCCTGCCGTCCGACTTCGATGGCTGGGCGGCAGACGGATGCCCCGGCTGGGCCTGGGCGGACGTCGAACCGGTCTACCGGCGCATCGAGGGCTGGCGCGGCGCGCCGGATCCCGCGCGCGGCACAGAGGGGTTGCTCCCGATCGAAGAAAACCAGCCGATGCATCCGATTCAGGAGTCGATCATCGACGCCGCCGTGGAGTGGGGGCTCGAGCGCAACCCCGACTACAACTCGGGGTCGATCGAGGGTGTCTCCCGTCAGCAGGTGACGGTCGAAGACGGCGACCGGGTGAGCACGTGGGACGCCTACGCGCACCCGGCCGTCGCTGCCGGAACGCTCGATGTGCGCACCGGGGTCGTCGTGCGGCGGGTCATCGTGGCGGACGGCCGTGCCACGGGGCTCGAGATCGAGTTCGACGGTCAGCTCGAGGTTCTGACGGCGGATGAGATCGTGCTGGCCGGGGGAACGTTCGGCTCGGCCGAGGTGCTGCTGCGCAGCGGCATCGGCCCGGCCGAGCAGCTCGCCGACCACGGCATCCCGCTGGTCGCCGACCTTCCCGTAGGCAAGAATCTCCACGACCACTATCTGGTGCCCGTCATCTTCGGCACCGAGCGGCCGGTCGAGGCGCCCGCCCCCCATCGCTCGGTCACGCAGAGTCATTGGTTCTGGAAGTCGGATCCCGCCCTCGAGGTGCCCGACACCCAGCCGATCACGTTCAGCGTGCCGATGCTCGAACCCGACATGTCGTTCGAGGGCACCGGGTTCACGCTCATGGCCGGGCTCGTGACGACCCACAGCCGTGGCGAGGTCACGCTCGCCGACGCCGGGGACCCTGCCGGCATCCGCATCGATCCGCACGTGCTGGAAGATCCGCGGGATCTCGCGAGCATCCTCGCCAGCGTGCGCCAGTGCCTCGAGGTGGGTGCGCAGCCCGCACTCGCCGACGCGTGGGGGGCGGCGGTCGTCTACCCTGCACCCGGCGCCGGCGACGATGCGCTGATCGCCTACATCCGCGAGCACGTCATCACCTACCACCACCAGGTCGGCACGTGCCGGATGGGCTCCGACGACCGTGCCGTGGTCGATCCGACGCTGCGCGTGCGCGGCGTCGCCGGTCTCACCGTGGCCGACGCGTCGGTCATCCCGACGGTCACCACCGGCAATACCAACGCTCCGGCCGCAGTCATCGGCGAGAAGGCGGCAGACTTCCTGCTCGCGTCAGCCGACGCGCCCGTCGCGGTCACCAACGCCGCCGTCTGAGCGCACCCGATCTCGAGGAGATGAGAACGATGAACCCCCTTCTGCAGCGCGTCAGCGTCGACGGCGGACGCCCGATTCCGGATGCCGCGACCGGCGAGACCATCGGCTACGCCCCCGAGCACGTCGTGAACGACCTCGAGGCGCTGATCACGAGGGCACGCATCGCGCAGCCGGCATGGGCAGCACTACCCGCCAGCGAGCGCGGCGCGCTGCTGCATGCGGCGGCCGAGCGGGTCGCGCTCGTCGCCGACGAGCTGGCCGACGCGGTCTCGCGCGAACAGGGCAAGCCGCTCAACGGCATCGGCGCCCGCGTCGAGGTGGGGGCGGTGCAGGGCTGGCTCCATGTGAACGCCGACCTCGAGGTGGCCCCCGAAGTGCTCGTCGACGACGCCGAGAACTACTCCGAGCTCATCTACAAGCCGGTGGGTCTCGTCGGCGCGGTGGGTCCGTGGAACTGGCCGCTCATGATCACGATCTGGCAGATCGCCCCGGCGCTGAAGATGGGCAACGCGGTCATCGTGAAGCCGTCGGAGTACACACCGCTGAGCGTGCTGGCGCTCGTCAGCATCTTGAACGAGGTGCTTCCCGAGGGGGTGCTGCAGGTCATCTCGGGCGGCCGGGCGGTCGGTGCGGCGCTGACGTCGCACCCCGCCTTCGGGAAGATCATGTTCACCGGCTCGACCGCGACGGGCAAGGCTATCGCCGCGGCATCCGCTCAGAACCTCACTCGGCTCACGCTCGAACTCGGCGGAAACGACGCCGGCATCGTGCTTCCCGGCACCGATATCGACGCCCACCTCGACGCGCTGTTCTGGGGCGCGTTCATCAACACCGGGCAGACGTGCGCCGCGCTCAAACGCCTGTACGTGCATGAGTCGCAGTACGAGCAGGTGCTCGACGCTCTCGCCCGGAAGGCCGCCGCAACCCCGATGGGGCGCGGCGTCGACGAGGCGAACGAGCTCGGTCCGCTGCAGAACGCGATGCAGTTCGACATCGTCGCGCGCCTCGTCGACGACGCGCGCGCCCGCGGACGCCGCATCGTGACGGGCGGCTCGCCGGCGCCACATCTCGGGCGCACGTTCTTCGAGGCGACGATCGTCGGCGATGCTGTCGACGGCGACCCGATCGTCGACGAGGAGCAGTTCGGGCCGGTGCTGCCGGTGATCCGCTACGACACGGTCGAGTCGGCGATCGCGTCGGCCAATCGACTGGATGCCGCGCTCGGCGCGTCGGTGTGGGGCGACGATCCCGCGCAGACCCGTGAGGTGGCGCTGCGGCTCGAGGCCGGCACCGTGTGGATCAACAAGCACGGCGGTATCCACCCGATGGTGCCGTTCGGCGGCATCAAGGGATCGGGATACGGCATGGAGTTCGGGTTCGAGGGGCTGAAGTCCGTGGCGGTGCCCGTCGTCATCACGTCGCGATGAGCGTCATGCGCACCGCTCTGGTCACCGGCGCGGGCCGGGGCATCGGCCGCGCGTGCGCCCTCGCGCTCGCCGAGACGGGGGTGGCGGTGCTGGTGACGGACCTCGATGGCGATGCCGCGGACGCTGTGCGTGCGGAGATCGCGGATCGGGGCGGCGTGGCGCTGGCCCAGGCGCTCGACACGACTTCGAGTGAGGAGCACGCGCGCGCCATCGACCTCGTGCGCGCGCACTGGGGCGGGCTGGACGTGGCGGTGAACAACGCCGGGATCACGCATCCGGCGACGGACACGGCGGACGTCTCGCCGGTGCAGTGGCGCCGCGTGCTCGACGTCAACCTCGATGGCGTCTTCTACGGCGTGCGCCTCCAGCTCCCCGCCCTGCTCGAGCGCGGCGGGGGAGTGATCGTCACGCTCTCCAGCCTCGGCGGTGTGCGGGGGCTCGTCGGGATGTCTCCCTATGCGGCCGCGAAGCACGCGATCAACGGCCTGATGAAGACGGTCGCACTCGAGTACGGAAGTCGCGGTGTGCGGGCGTTGGCTGTCGGGCCGGCCTACGTCGCCACCGGTCTCGAGCGCAACCTGCCCGCGGACGTGCAGGCGAGCCTGCCCGGCCTGCACGCACTCAACCGCATCGGCCAACCGGAGGAGATCGGGGCGGCCGTCGCCTGGCTCGCCAGTCCGGCGGCAAGCCTTATCACGGGGTCGTACATCCCCGTCGACGGCGGCTACCTGGCGCGCTGATCGGCTGAGCGCCGCCAGAGAGCGCACGGCGGGTCGCCGCGAACCCGGCATCGCGCGTCGGCATCGATGATCGCCGCTGACGCGCGGGATGGCCCGGCGCCCGCGTGCCTCCCGCTCAGCCCCCGCCCGCCTGCAGGAGGTGCGCGTTGCGCTGCCGGATGAGTCGGCGCAGGTACGGCACGAGCACGAGGCGCTCGGCGACCGCGCCGAAGACGGGGGAGGCGACCTCGATCACGTCGGTCATCACCGTCCCCGCACCGTCGTGCTCGAAGAGGTGTTCGTGCCGGAACCGCCGGAACCGCCCGCTGACCTGTTCGTCGACGTATCGGTGCGGTCGATCCAGCGAGCTGATCCGGGAGGTCATCGTGATCCATACGCCGAAGTGGCGTGCGCGCCATGTCACGGTCTCGTCGAGCCCGATGCGTCCGGAGGTGGTTCCGGCGATGGCGCGCTCACCGGCGTCCGCCATCGACGCGAGGTGCAGGTCGATGCTGAGGGAGAGGTCGAAGAGGTCGTCGACGGGCACATCGGTGCGAGTGACGATGGTGAATCCGGATGCCACGTCCCGCCGCCTGCTCAGTCGGCCAGGGCGGCGTCGATGAGGGTCGCGGCCGCGGCGCGGGCCTGCGCCGCGGCATCCGTCGTTCCGGCGATGGCGGCGGTGGTCTGGGCGCCCTCGGCGAGGATCGCGAGCTGCGGAGCGAGGCTCGCCGGGCCGCCGGCGTCGGCGACGAGCTCGGCGACGTACCGTTGGAAGTCGATCTTGTGCTCGCGCACGGTGCGGGCGACGGCCGGGTTGGCGGCACCGAGCTCGGCGAACGCGTTGATGAACCCGCAGCCGCGGAAGTCGGCCTCGTCGAACCAGCCGGCGAGGTAGTCGTAGACCGCGAGCAGCCGCTCGCGCGGGTCGCTGATCGCGTCGACCGCGCCGGTGACGCCGTCGGTCCACATGCCGTGGCGCTTGTCGAGCACGGCGAGGATCAGGTCGTCCTTCGACGCGAACTCCTTGTAGAGGGCCCGCAGCGAGACACCGGCGGCGTCGCGCACGGCGTCCATGCCGACCTGGCCGATGCCGCGCGTGTAGAAGAGGCCGTCCGCGGCGTCGACGATGTGCCCCCGAACCTCATCGCTCATGAGGGCAGTCTACTTGACAGTGAGAACGAGCGTTCTCTACAGTGGGGATCACGCGATGAGAACGAGCGTTCTCATTCTCTCGACCCCGAGACGCGCCCCACGAAGGAGACATCGGATCATGGCTGGAAACCCCCACAAGCTCGCCCTCGAGCCCGCCGCGCAGGCGTTCGTCGACGCCACCAGCGAGCCCCCGTTCCTCTACCAGCTCGCCCCCGCCGACGGTCGCGCCGCCGTGGACGGCGTGCAGGACGAGCCCATCGAGAAGCCCGAGATCGACGAGGAATGGGTCGAGATCGCCGGCGGCCCCTCGGGTTCCGTGAAGGTTCGCATCGTGCGCCCCGCCGGCGCCACCGGTGTGCTGCCGGTCGTGCTCTACACGCACGGCGCGGGCTGGGTCTTCGGCGACGCGCACACCCACGACCGTCTCGTGCGCGACCTCGCCGTCGGTGCCCGTGCGGCCGTCGTGTTCCCCGAGTACGACCGTTCGCCCGAGGTGCGCTACCCACACGCCATCGAGCAGGTCTGGGCGACCGCGCAGTGGATCGTCTCCGACGGGGCATCCCATGACCTGGATGCCGCCAAGCTCGCCGTCGCCGGCGACTCGGTCGGCGGCAACATGACCGCCGCGCTCACCCTCCTCGCCAAGCAGCGCGGCGGCGTCTCGCCGGTCGCGCAGGTGCTCTTCTACCCGGTCACCGACGCCGCGTTCGACACGCCGTCGTACGAGACCTTCGCCGAGGGATACTTCCTCGCCCGTGACGGCATGCGCTGGTTCTGGGACCAGTACACGACGAGCGAGAGCGACCGCGCCCAGATCACCGCGTCGCCGCTGCGCGCCGAGCTGTCCGACCTCGCCGGCCTTCCGCAGGCGCTCGTCATCACGGCAGAGGCCGATGTGCTGCGCGACGAGGGCGAGGCCTACGCGGCGAAGCTCCGTCAGGCGGGCGTTCCCACGACCGCCGTGCGCTACCAGGGCATCGTGCACGACTTCGTCATGGTGAACTCCCTGCACGCCACGCAGGCCGCGACAGCCGCGGTCGCTCAGGCGGTCTGGTTCCTGCGTCAGGCGTTCTCGGCGTAACGCGGGGGAGGTTCCGACGGATCGCAGTAGAGTCGGCGGTGACCAACGGAGGTTTCCGGGCGGGGGGATCGAAGGGGGACGCATGGACACGGTCGTGCTCATCGCCGTTCTCTTCGTCGTCAGCGCCGTTGTCTTCGCGATCGTCGGAACCTCCTCGACCCGCGCCGCGGGAGCCGCAGCGGATGCGCAGCGGCTCATCCGGGCGGCCGGCGCAGCCGGCGTCGCCGCCGTCGCGTCGACGCTGCTCTATCTGCTCTACGCGGCCACTCCGGCTCTCGCGACACTGATCATCGGTGACGTGGCCATGGTCACCGCTCCGGCGCTGATCTGGTTCGCGCTGCCGGCACCGAGAGCGGTGCGCACTGCGCGTGCCGCCGTCTCGGTGGCGTTGCTTCTCACGGTGTGGATGACGTCGGCCACGGCGCCGATCGCCACCTCGGTGCTGGTCAAGACGATTGCGCTCGTCGTGATCACGGCCGGGGTGGCGATCGCCGTGCGGCGACGCGAGATGCGCGGCCGGCCCGGCGCGACGACGCTGTTCGCCACATTCGCGGGGTACGCCCTGTACTCGCTCGTGCGTGTGGTGCTCGGGATCGTCGCCGTCACCGGCGCGGCCCCGATCTCGAGCGACCTGTCGACGAACCTCACCAGCCTCGCGGGTGTGGCCGCGGTCATCGGCACGGGCATCGGATGCGTGCGCTTCGCGCGCACGAACCCCTCCTCGAGGGTCGCGCGGCCGGCGGCGCGGCTCGCCGGTGACGCAACGGCGACCGCGTGGACCGTGCGCGTCGCCGCTCCCGGGTCGCCCGATGAGCCTCCCCTCGGAGCAGCCGAGCTGCTCGGAGCCGTGAAGGACCTGGATGCCGCGGCCACCCCGCACCCGAGCGGCCACGTCGTGTTCCGCTCGACGCTTCCGCCCGACGCCGTGCGCGACATCCTCGTTCAGCGACTGGCACTCGCCGCGCACATCCCGCGCAGCGACGTGGCGAGCAGACTCACGATCGAGGCCGGGCCGGAGCCCGGCACTGCGGAGGGTTCCGCCCCGGAGTGAGGCGCGACATCCTCAGTCTCATCTGGGAACCGCGCCGCTACCGTTCGCCGAGGACGCGCACGGGGCGCGACGGAAGGGACCTGTCATGAGCGCAGGATCGACGCGTACGGCACCGTTCGGACTCGACCTCCCGATGGGGCGTGCTCAGCCGTCGGCGGTGCGCACGGTGATCGCGATCGTCGTCGCCGTGGTCGGCTCGATCGCCGCATGCGCCGTGCTCGCCGCGCTCGGGCCGATCGTGTTCCCGCGCACCGCCGGCTATGAGCACTACGCCTTCGCGGACTACGCCAAGCTCACGACGATCGGCGTGATCGGGGCCGGCATCGGCTGGCCGATCGTGACCCTCTTCTCGACCCGCGCCGCGCGGCTCTATCTCTGGCTCGCGATCATCGTGACCGTCGTCTCCTTCGCCCCCGATCTCTGGATCTGGTGGAAGGGTCAGGACGGCCAGGCGGTGTTCGTGCTGATCGTCATGCACGTGGCCGTCGCGGCGGTCACCTACCCGGCGATGGTCTTCATCGCGCCGCAGCGCCGCCGCGCCTGACGACGCGAGGTCATCCGCAGGCGCGCGATAATCGCCGCATGTACGGGGAACGGTATGAACGCTGGCGGCGACTGACGGAGTGGCCGCTCACGGCGGGCGGGAGCCTCTTCCTGCTGCTGTATGCCATCAATGTGCTCGCCCGCCCGACGGGCGGAGTCGCGATCGGTGTCACCGCGTTGCTGGTGGCGACGTGGCTGTTCTTCTTCGTCGACTACGTCGTGCGACTGGTGCTCGCCGAGCAGCGACGCCGGTGGTTCGTGCGACATCTGCTCGATCTCGCGGTCGTCGTGCTGCCGATGTTCGGCACGCTGGAGGTCATCCGGTACCTCATGGTGTTCGCGCTGATCCAACGAGGCACGGGGTCGATCCTGCGGGGGCGCGTGATCGTGTACTCGGCGGGCACCACGGCGCTGACGGTGTTCGTGAGCGCGCTCGCCGTGTACGACGTCGAACGCGGAAGCCACGGGCCGATCGTCACGTTCGGCGACGCGATCTGGTGGGCGTGCACGACGATCACGTCGGTCGGCTACGGCGACTACTACCCGGTGACGACCACCGGTCGCATCGTGGCGATCGCGCTGATGGTGGGCGGCATCGCGCTCATCGGCGTCGTGACCGCGACCATCGCCTCGTGGATCATCGAACGCGTGGCGGCGTCCTCTCCCGCACCTCCCGTGCCGGCAGAGCTCGTCGCCCAGCTGCGGGACGAGATCGCGGCGCTCCGCGCCGAGCGACAGGCGGATGCCGCGGCCGCGCCGCCGTCCGCCGCCGCCGCGCGGGTCGTCGACCCGCCGGCATGAGCGGTCAGTTCACGCAGGGGAGCACGCCGGATTCCATGGGCTGCTGCGAGTTCGTGTAAGTCTGCGAGGTCGGCGCCGGACTGGGCGCGGCGGATGCGGTCGAGCTCGACGTCGCCGTGGGCGCGGGGGTCGCTGTGGCGGTGGGCGGGTTGATGAGGTTCTGCACGATGGCGGCGATCTTCGTCTGGTCGACGATGTTGACGCTCTGACCCCCGATGGTGCCGAACTTCTCGATCGGGAGGGTCTGGAACGTGATGTTGCCTCCGGCCAGCCGCTGCGCGTCGCTCGCGAGGCTCAGCAGGTCGAACCCGGAATCGAGTGCGACGTACTGCTTCGCGGTGTCGATGAGCGTCTGCAACGTGCCGAGGTTCGTGAAGGTCTGCGTCTGCTTGAGCTTCAGCGCGAGCGAGACCATGAACGCCTGCTGGCGACGTGTGCGGTCGAGGTCGGTGAGGAAGACGTTCTTGTACTGCGTATCGCGGCGCTGGCGCACGAAGGCCATCGCCTGCGAGGCATCCAGCTGCTGCACGCCGGCGGGGAAGTTCGCGCCCGAGTAGTAGTCGGCGGTCGCGTGGTTGAGGCAGACGGTGATCGGCTGAACGGCCTGGGCGACGCGATAGAACGCCGCCATCGTCACCTCGACGAAGTGGTCGATGCGCACCCCGCCGAGGAACTGCGAGACGGTCTGGATCTCTGCTTCGCGGGCGTCGTCGCGCGCCTGCTGGTAGGCGGTCGCCTTCGGCGTGCCCTTCGCGAGCAACGCGTTGTACGAGGCATCCAGTGTGCGGCCGTAGTCCTCCTTGATCTTTCCGTGCGTGACGCCGGCGGGCTTGTTCGCGTAGGCCACGTAGTCGTCGCGGGGGATCGATACACCGACCGCGGGGCCGCCTCCGGCGGGGATGTGGATGTACATCAGCACGTTGGTGTTGTAGCCGCCGACGCTCTCGTCCTCCGCGTGGATCGCGTTGTAGATGTCCTGCGGGTAGGGGTTGCCATCCTCATCGACGCGGCTGTCGAGGCCCATCACGAGGATGTTGACCTCGCCGGTGTTCTGCGCGACGCCGCCGTCGGGCATCGAGATGTCCGATCGGTGGATGCCGTTCAGGTCGGCGAGGGTCATCACGATGCCGACCGCGGCGACGATCACGGCGATCGTGACGACGGCGAGCGCGCTGAAGATGATCCGGCGGCGGATGATCACTCGACGGGAGACGGGCTTCGAACGGCGTGACACCGCCTCATCGTGACGGCGTGCGCTTATCTACCGCATGTGAATGTGCTGTCGGGAACCTGGATGCCGCGGCGCGAACGCCGAACGCCGGGCCGCACCTCGTGCGGCCCGGCGTTCGTGGGGTGGAGTCAGTGTGCGGCGTCGTACGCGTCGAGAACCTGAGCGGGAACGCGCCCGCGCTCGGAGACGGTGAAGCCGTTCGCGGCGGCCCACGCGCGAATCGCGGTGTAGTCGCGCTGCGCTCCGGCCGACTTCCGCTTGCGGGCGCCCGCGGATGCCGACGACGTCGATGTCGATCGGCCGGCGCTCACGTACGGGGCGAGGATGTCGCGGAATGCCGCGGCGTTCGCGTCGGAGAGGTCGAGTTCGTATGCGCGACCGTCGAGAGAGAAATTCACGGTCTCTCCCTCGCCGATTTCAAGGACGGTTCCGTCGATATCGTCGACGAGTTGATGCACAATTCTGCGAGCCATGCTCATAACATTACGTTCTCTTCTCGTGTTATTCGGCGACGCGCCCGAATTGTCAGAAAATCCATCGATCCCGACACGACCGCCCGCGTGATCACCGTCGACGGTGCGGCGCTGCCGTCCGTAGCCCTCGGAATACCGAGAGTTTCGGCGGCTGAGTGAATGCGCCGGCCGCGATGTTCCCCCATTCGACGACGCGGATATTCCGGAGGAATGGCGGATGCCGCACGCCGCACGTCGCTTGATGGAAAGCCCGAAATTCATGTGCCGTGCCGAATGCGTGAATTCGACTCTTGTCGCGGAAGCGCCACAGAATCGCTCGCGGGGTGAAAAGAGTCCACGGCGGTCTGTGCGCTGTCGTCGACGTCGACGTAGATGGCGACGATGTCGAAGAAGAGCCCGGGCGGCGGCCGGCCTACACGGACGCGCCGGCCCGGGAGCGTTCGAGGTCGATGAGCTGCTGCTTGATCTCAGGATGTCCGCCGTAATCGCCGATCGAGCCGTCGGCGCGTACGACGCGGTGCACGGGCACGACGATCGAGAACGGACTGAGCCGGCACGCGGTTCCCACCGCGCGGTGAGCGCGCGGGCGACCGGCCATCACGGCGACCTCGCCGTAACTCGCCGTCTCGCCGTAGGGGATGTCACCGACGGCCTGCAGGGCCTCGCGGGTGAAGCCGTCGGTGAGGCGCCAGTCGAGCGCGAGCCGACACGGTTCGCTTCCGCCGTCGAAGTATCCGTCGAGCCATGCGGTGAGCTCGGTGGCGGGTCGCTCGTCGTGCACCGGTTCGGCGTGAAGCGCGAGCGAGATATCGGCGATCGCGACATCGAGCGGTCGGTGCAGCACCTCAAGGGCGACGAGCCCTTCAGACGTGTGCACCATGAGCACTTCGCCGACGGGTGTCGGGTGGGTCGAGAAGGTCGGGTCGGTCATGGCTCCATCATGACGAGCGGCGACAGGGGAGTGGCATCCGACCGCTCGGTCTGAGGGAGCTGCCGCTCGTCGGCGCGCGGGGGAGGAGGCGCCGTGCGGCGTGTCGCCAATCCCGCGAAACCCGCCGGGAATGCCGGGAACCGCGGATTTGCGCCCGTATGGTGACCGTGTGTGGCGAGGCGACAGAACGGCGACGGCGAGCGAGAGCATCGCGGCGCGCGGTGAGGAACAGCCGGAGGCGGTGGCCGCGGCATCCGATGTGTTCTCCCTCGACGAGGCTCGCGCGCGGTTGCGCGCGCAGGCGACGCTCGTGGGCGGGCGGTCGACCCTGCTGCACTACGACGACACCGCCGAGAGCGGTATCGACATCACCAAGGCCCACCCCGGGAGCCTCCCGCAGTTCCTGACCGGTCGCGCGACGCTCCTGTCGAATCTGTTCCGCGACGAGGTCGCAGGCCGCACGGCGCGCATCGCCGGTGCGCGGGTCACCACCAAGCACGTCGAACTGCGCACCGCGCGCGGCCTCGACAGCGTCTTCCTCGCCGTCGGCATGGCGTCGTGGCGCATCGGTGGGCTGGTCTGCATCGCACCCGTCCTGCTGCGCCCGGTCGCGATCCGCCGCAACCAGGCCGACTTCGAGCTGAAGCTCCACGGATCGTTCGTGGTCAACCCCGAGCTGGTCGCCGCCCTCGGCACCCACTTCGGCATCCGGCTCGACGGTGCCGCGCTAGCCGCCCTCGCCATCGAGGACGGCGTCTTCAAGCCGCAGCCGGTCATCGACCACCTGCGGGCGCTCACCGCGCACATCCCGTCGTACACGGTGAAGCCGCGCCTGGTGGTCTCCAACTTCGCCGACGTCGGCTCGGCGCTGGCTCGCGATATCCCCGAGACAGGTCATCTCGCCCTCGACGCCCTGCTCGGCGAGCCCGTCTCGCGTGACCGTCTGCGCGTTCCACGGGAGCTTCCCGCGCAGGTCGGCCCCGACGAGCGCGCGCCGTCTGCCGACCTGCTGCTGCTCGACGCCGACGCGGAGCAGGAGCGCGTGCTCGCCCGCATCGGCGCGGGGCACTCGCTCGCGGTGCACACCCTGCCGGGCACCGGCGGCACCCAGACCGTCATCAACGCCCTCGGCGTGCTCGTGCGCCAGGGCAAGCGGGTGCTGGTCGTGAGCGCCCGCCGTTCGACGCTCGACGGCATCCGCCATCGCCTCGCCGGCATCGGTCTCGACGCGCTCGCCATCTCTCCGCGCCACGTGCGGCGCGACCTCATCCGCGCGATCGGACGCAACGAGAAGTCGACCGCGCCGCAGGTGGCCGACATCGACGACGCGCTGCTGCGACTGCGCACGGTGCTGCGCGACTACCGCGGCGCCCTCACCGTCGACCATCCGTCACTGGGGGTCACCGCCCTCGATATCGTGCGGGAGCTCACCCGCCTCGCGCAGCTCTCGCCTGCCCCGTCGACGTCGGCCCGCTTCGATGTGGCCACCCTCGAGCGCCTCCGCGACAAGCGCCAGGCGGCGGCCGAGAAGCTGCGCGCCGTCGCACGTCTCGGCGAGTTCCGCTTCGGCCCCGACGACTCACCGTGGTACGGCGTGACGTTCTCGACCACGGATGCCGCGCGCGACGCGCACGCCCTGGCGGGCAAGCTCAGCCGTCAGGCCGTGCCGAGCCTGCTCGAGCGCGGCTACGAACTCATCGCGCAGACGCGGATGCGTCCCTTCCGCACGATCGACGAGCTGGGTGAGTTCCTGCGGCTGCTGCAGGGCATCCGCCAGTCGCTCGAGCGCTTCACGCCGACCGTGTTCGACCGGCCACTCGTCGAGCTCATAGCCGCCCACTCGCCCCGTCGCGACGTCGGGATGTCGAGCGCGAACCGTCGCCGCCTGAAGAAGCTGTCGCGCGAGTACGTGCGACCGGGCGCGCACGTCACCGACATGTACGAGGCGCTGCTGCGCATCCAGCAGCAGCGCACCGAGTGGGCGCGGCTCACCGAGGCGGGCGTCATCCCCGAGGTTCCGGTGGGGCTCGCCGACGTGCACGTCGCGTGGCAGCACGTCGACGCCGAGCTCGGCGACCTCGACCGCATCCTGCAGCGTGACGAGGCCCACCGCCTCGCCGCCCTTCCGCTGCCTCAGCTGCTGCGCACCCTGGCAGGGCTCGCGGCCGAGTCGGCGTACTTCGACAACCTGGTCGAGCGAGCCGGCATCCGCACCGATCTCGCGCGCGGCGGACTCGAGCCGCTGATGACCGACCTCTCGGTGCGTCACGTTCCCGAGGGCCAGGTGGGCGCCGAGCTCGAGTTCGCCTGGTGGCAGTCGGCGCTCGAGCACCTGCTGCGCACCGACCGGGCGCTGCTCGGCGCGAACACGTCGGTCGTCGATCGTCTCGAGCGCGACTTCCGGTTGGTCGACGAGGCGCACGCCGCGGCATCCGGCCCGCTCCTGGCGGCGCAGCTGGCGACTCAGTGGCGCATCTCGCTCGTCGACGAGCACGACGAGGCGGTCGCGCTCAAGCAGGCGCTGCGCGACGGCGTGAACAGCGCGGGCGCGCTGGCCCGTACCGCCCCGAGCCTGATGCGCACGCTCGCACCGGTGTGGCTGGCGACCCCGTACGACGTGCCGCTGCTGCGCGACGTTCCCGACGTCGACGTCGTGATCGTGGCGGATGCCGCGGCCCTCTGCCTCGCCGAGGCGGCCCCCGCCATCCGCCGCGGCCGTCAGCTGGTGCTGGTGGGCGACCCCGTCACGCAGAAGCCCACGCCGTTCACGGTCGGGTCGGCGGCCGCGGTCGAGGCGGATGAGTTCGACGAGCCCTTCGACGAGACGTCGCTGTTCGACCGGGCCGAGGGACTCGTCGACGTCGAGACGCTCACCCGCAGCTACCGCGCCGGCGGCGAGGACCTCGCGAGCCTCGTCAACGACGCGTTCTACGGCGGCGAGATCTCGTCGCTGCCGTGGGCCGGCTCCTATCTCGGACGCGGCAGCCTCAGCGTGGACTACGTCGAGGGCGGCGTCGGCACACCCGATCCCATCTCGGGTGCCGTCGAGAGTCCCGAGGTCGAGGTCGCCCGCGTCGTGACCCTCGTCACCGAGCACGCGATCAACCGCGGCACCGAGTCGCTCATGGTCATCACGGCCTCCAAGCGCCACGCCGAGCGGGTGCGCGCGGCGGTCGAGGCCGCGTTCGCCGGTCGCTCGGATGTCGCCGACTTCCTCTCCCGCGACACGGCCGAGCCGTTCGCGGTGCTCACCCTCGAGGAGTCCGTCGCCGAGAGCCGCGACCGCGTGGTCTTCTCGCTCGGCTTCGGACTCACCCGCCACGGCCGTGTGCTCAGCGACTTCGGCGACCTGTCGACCCCCGACGGCGAACGCCTCCTGACGGTCGGGATGACCCGTGCCCGCCGCTCGATGGTGATCGTCTCGTGCATCCGGCCCACCGCCTTCGACGAAGGGCGGCTCGCGCACGGTGCGGCGACGCTCATGTCGATCCTCGGCGGTATCGCCGACCGCACCCGTCACGCCGTGTTGGAGGATCTCGCCGACCCGCTGACGAAGGTGCTCGCTCGTGAGCTGCGCGCCCGCGGCCTCGCGGTCGACGTGCACTACCGCGGGCTGCTCACCCTCGTCGCCCACCACGAGGGCAAGGCCGTGGTCGTCGAGAGCGACCCCGAGACCCAGGGGGACTCGCTGCGCGAGTCGCTGCGGCTGCGCCCGCAGATCCTGCGTCGCCTGGGTTGGCACTACGCCCGTGTGCATGCGTTCGACCTCTACAGCGACCCCGCGGGTGTCGCGACCCGTATCGCGGCGATGCTCGGCATCGCGCCGGGCACCGGCGAAGCACCCGTCATCGAAGAGGCACGCACCGCGCCACTCGACGACCTCGGGTGAGCCGGTGAGCGGGGCGGACGACGAGCGCCAGCGCGTCGTGCGGGTGCGCGGCGCGCGGCGCGCGCGACTGACGGCGGCGCCGGGCAAGAGCGGCGAGCCCGCGGCATCCGCGAACGACGACGCCGCACCCGCCCGGTCGGACGACGGTCCGAACGACGAGCGGATGCGGCGTGAGGTGCCGCCGCACTACTGAGGCGACGGTCGGGTGCTCAGGCCTTCGACTGCTGCTTCTCGAGCAAGTCGCGGATCTGCACCAGCAGCTCGGTCTCGGTGGGCAGCGGCGCCTCTTCGGCCTCGGGCTCCGCACCGATCTTGCGGCGTGCGTCGGCGCGCTCCTTGAACGAGTTCATCGGGAAGACGAAGACGAAGTAGACGACGACCGCGACGGCCAGGAAGTTGATGATCGCGCCGATCACCGCGCCGAAGGCGAAGGTGACCTCGCCGCCGCCGAGGGTCGGCACGGGAACCGCGAGCGCGTCGTTCAGGCTGTCGGCCTTGAAGAGGAGCCCGATCAGGGGGTTGATGACCGAGGCGACGATCACATTGACGATGGCGGTGAACGCAGTACCGATGACGACCGCGACGGCCAGTTCGATGACGTTGCCGCGAAGGATGAAGTCTCTGAAGCCCTTGATCACGCGTGATCTCCTCACTTGCCCCGGGGGAGGCGACTAAGAGGCCGCGGGAGCGGCCGAAGACGACGTCTTCGAGTCCGATGATGGCGAAGCGCTGCTCGACCCGCCACTCTCCGCGCCGCTCGCGCTCGATCCCGAGCGCGAATCGGTGCGGTAGAAGCCGCTGCCCTTGAAGGCGACGCCGATCGACCGGTAGTCCTTGCGCAGCAGCCCGCCGCACTCGGGGCACTCGGTGAGAGAGGCGTCGGAGAACGACTGCACGGCGTCGAAGCGGTGACCGCACTGCGTGCAGGCATAGGCGTAGGTGGGCATGGAGTGAGGCCTTCCTCAGCGGCGCGCGGCCGCGAACGTGATGGTGCGGGTGGGGGTGACGACGCCGTCGACGGGTTCGTCGTGCCGGTCGCGCGGCACCTCGTCGAGGATCTCGTTGTCGAAGACGACCGCGTACACCGGCGGGCACTTCTCCATCGAGCCGATCGTCTTGTCGAAGTAGCCACGACCCCAGCCGAGTCGCATCCCGGTGCCGTCGACGGCGGCGGCCGGCACGATCATGAGGTCGACGTCGTTGACCGCGATCGGGCCGAGCAGCTCGCCGGTCGGCTCCGGCAGCCCGAACAGCCCCTCGGCGACGTTCTCGTCGTCGGTGGCGACCGCCCAGTCGAGCAGTCCGTCGACGCGGGTCACGGGAAGCAGCACCCGGATGCCGCGCCGTACCGCCGCGGTCAGGAAGTCGCGGGTTCCCGGCTCGGTCGGGGTGGAGATGAAGCACGACACGCTGTGGGCGCCGACCGATGCGACGAGGGCGTCGAGCTGGTCTGAGACCCCCTGGGCCGCGGCATCCCGAGCCGCTTGCGGCAGCTGGGCGCGGCGCTCGCGCAGCTCCGCGCGCAGGGCCCTTTTCTGCGTATCGACGGGGTCGGTCATGGTCACGATTGTAGGCAGGGTGGCCGATAGGATCGGCCCATGTCTGCGCACAAGCCGTTCAAGGCTGTCATCCCCGCTGCGGGTCTGGGCACTCGCTTCCTTCCGGCGACGAAGGCCATGCCGAAGGAGATGCTGCCGGTGGTCGACAAGCCGGCCATCCAGTACGTGGTCGAGGAAGCGGCCGGTGCGGGCATCGACGACGTGCTCATCATCATGGGGCGCAACAAGACGAACATCGAGAACCACTTCGACTCGGTGCCCGAGCTCGAGCAGAAGCTGCGCGAGAAGGGCGACCTCGACAAGCTCGCGAAGGTGGAGCACTCCAGCGACCTCGCGAACATCCACCTCGTGCGCCAGGGCGAGCCGAAGGGCCTCGGCCACGCCGTGCTGTGCGCCAAGGCGCATGTCGACGACCACCCGTTCGCGGTGCTGCTGGGCGACGACCTCATCGACGAGCGCGACCCGCTGCTCACCACGATGCTGAGCGAGTACGACAAGCGGGGCGCGACGGTGATCGCGCTCATGGAGGTCGACCCCGACAGCATCCACCTCTACGGCGCGGCCTCGGTCGAGCCGACGGAGGACGCCGGAGTCGTGAAGGTCACCGGCCTCGTCGAGAAGCCGAAGAAGGAGGATGCCCCCTCCAACCTGGCGGTCATCGGGCGCTACGTGCTGAGCCCCGACGTGTTCGAGATCCTCGAGCGCACGGCGCCCGGCAAGGGCAATGAGATCCAGCTCACCGACGCGCTCGAAGAGCTCGCCGCCAACCCGGCGCAGGGCGTCTACGGCGTCATCTTCCGGGGACGCCGCTACGACACCGGCGACCGGCTCGACTACATCAAGGCGATCGTGCAGCTCGCGAGCGACCGCGACGACCTGGGCCCGTCGCTGCGCTCCTGGGTCAAGGACTTCGCCGCGACCCTGTGACGGCCGCGCACGAGACGATCGGGTCGCCGGCGTGGACCTGAACATTCCGCGGGAGCACGGAGCCATCGGGCTCCGGCTGGTTCGCCAGCGCGATGCGCGCGCCCTGCAGGACCTCCTGCTCGGCAATCGGTCGTGGCTGCGCCCGTGGGAGGCGACGAGCCCCGACGGCATCGTGTCGCTCGACATGCGGGTCGGCGTGCGCCGGCTGCTGCAGCAGTACCGCGACGGCCAGGGCGTGCCGTTCGTGATGGAGCACGACGGCGAGGTCGTCGGCCAGCTGAACGTATGGGGCGTCGCGCGGGGATCGTTGGCCTCGGCGACGATCGGCTACTGGATCGGCGAGCAGTTCGCCGGGCACGACATCACCCCGACCGCGGTCGCGATGGCCACCGACATCTGCTTCACCGAGCTGCGACTGCATCGCATGGAGATCTGCATCAGGCCCGAGAACCACGCGAGCCTTCGGGTGGTCGAGAAGCTCGGGTTCCGCTACGAGGGGCTGCGCCGCCGCTATATCCACATCAACGGCGACTGGCGCGACCACTACGCGTTCGCGCTCGTCCGTGAGGACGTCCCCGAGGGAGTGCTCGCCCGGTGGGTGGCGGGTCGTGCCCCGCAGGATGCCGCCGCCATCCCTCCGCAGGACCGCCTCGAGTCCTGACTGCTCCGGCTCGACACGCGCGCGCGTGACGGGGGAGCGGCAGCACTCTCCCTTACCGTGGTGCCATGGACGGGCAGTGGCTGGGTGGCGGAGTGATCGTGCTCGTCGCGGCTGCCCTGTGGCTGCTGTACTTCGTGCCCTCCTGGCACTCCACGCACCGATACAACGCCGCCGAGCGCAACGCCGTGCGCTTGGGTCAGGCGCTGCGCATCCTGGCGGAGACGAGCGACACCCCTGACGAGGTGCGCATCGAGCTCGGCGCTCGCGCGAGCCACGCGCAGCAGCGCCTCGCCCGCAAGACGATCGCCGAGCAGCAGGAGCTCGAGGCGGTGCGCGCCCGGCGCGAGCTGGACGAGACGCGCGCCCTCGTGAAGGCCGAGCGCGAGGACGCCGCCGAGCGCGCCCGCGCCGACCGACTCGCCGCCCGCATGCGGCCGGCCGCGCGACGCCGTCGTGCGCGCGTGGTCGCCTCCACGTTCGTGCTCGCCGCGCTCGCGCTCGCCGGCGTCGGCGTCTGGCAGCTGCTGACCGCGGGCACGCAGATCTACCTCTGGGCGGCGGCAGGTGTCTTCGCCGTGTCGCTGCTCGTGCTGCAGCGCATCGCGATGCTCGCGACCCGGTCGCGCCGCGTCGAGGCCGCACCCGTCGTGTCGACGCCCGTGGTGCGCGAGCGGGTGCCGGTGCCGGTGGCGGATGCCGCGGCATCCGCGACCTGGGAGCCCCGCACCCTGCCCAAACCCCTCACCGCCTCGGCCGGATCGCAGGCTGCGGCCGTCGTCGCCGCCGAGGAGGCGCGCGCGGCCCTGCGCCGCGCCGCGGTGGACGAGGCGAAGCGTCAGCGCGCGGCACAGGCCGCTCCGCCCTCGATCGACGTGGCGCGCGTCGCTCGTGTGGAGGCCCCCGCGCCGTCGCAGTACGCCGGCATGGGCTACGTCGACGACGCCGAGATCGAGGCGCATGTGCGCTCTCTGCTCGACGCCCGCCGCGCCGGCTGACACGACACGCGAGGCGGCGCCGGGGCAAGACTCTCGTCGTCGCCCCGGCGCCGCCGTGCTCCGCTTACTTGTCGCCGGTCAGGGCGTCCTTCGCCTGCGTTGCGGCGTCCTTGACGTCGCTGCCGGCCTTCTTGGCTGACGCTGCGACCTGATCGGCCTTGCCCTCGGCGACCAGCTTGTCATTGTCGGTCGCCTTGCCGATGGCCTCCTTCGCCTTTCCGGCGAGGTCTTCGGCGGTGTGCTTGATGTCGTCTCCGAGACCCATGTTCTCATCCTTTCTTCGGGGGGGGGGTACTCGCCGGTGCGGCGAGGTCAGTGCACGGTCCGAGCGCGCGCGAGAGAGCCACGCACGCCGACCGAGAGATGGAAGTACAGCTGGATGTCATCGCCGAGCAGAAGGTGAACCCGCTCCTCCACGCGAGAGAGGTCTGCGGTGAGACCCGCGAGTTGGGCGCGTCGACGTACCTGCACCTCGACCCGGCAGACCGTCCGGGCCCCGAGCCGGCGCGCCTGCACCGCCGCGGACAGCACATCCGGCTCCTCGCCGAACTCGGAGCGTACGACACTCTCGACGGCCCTCGTCGACACGACGTCGGATCCGCGCCGCGCGGCGTCCCGCGTGTGACGGCCTGCCCGGGTCAGGGCGAATAGCACGGCGAGTACAGCGATCACAGCTGCGACTGCGGACCCCACCGCGGCCGCGTTACCCTTCGTCCAGGAAGTCCCGAGGGACGGATCGATCCGACCGATATGAGCTGCCCAGAGTGCTGCGGGGATGGCGAGCAGAGCCGCGCCGGCGAAGAAGAGGACGGCCCGGTTGAGAAGTCGGCTGGACGTGCTCATGCGAGTGTTCCTTGACGGGCGGGCTCGACACGAACGCCGACGCGTCGAAGGGTTCCGATCTGGGCTAGTTCAGCGCTGACCGCTGCGGCGACCTCAGATGTACTCACCGGAAATCCCGACGAGGGCGTCACCCGGACGTGTGCCGTGCGTCGCGAGAGCGTCGTTCTCACCTGCGCCTGCGACACGTGCGCCGCGAGCGCCGCGACGCGGGATAGCGCACCGGCGATCACGGCGTCGTCCGCGATGGTGATCGTGTTGCACGCAGCTCCCACACGTCGACGCGCTCGGCGAGCCGCCGATATCGAGAGTGCGATGGCTGTGAGTCCGAGTAGTCCCGCGACGGCGCTGACCAGCACCGTTCGGGGCCCCGGATCGCTGAGGTGCTGAATGATCAGCTCCGGGTTCACGACGAAGGCAGGACGCCCCGCCCATGAGAGGAACAGCTCCGTTGCGATCCACGAGCTCACGACTGCGCCGCACAGCGCAACGACAGTAGAGACCACACTGCGCGAGTGACGAAGCTCACGGCGCGCGGCGCGCTCCGTAAACGAACTGCGGGTTCCCATATGTTCACCTCACTCTCGAAAGATCCGTATCGACGACGACGTCCGCGATGCGGGCTCCGCCGTACTCAATGCGAGCGCCGGTGAGCAGTCCGCCCCGATCGTGTATCGCGCGATCGAGGGCGGCGAGGCGGCGGGGTAGCGGTTGCGAGGCCGATACGCTCGCCGTCGCGATAACCGCGACTCGCAGCATCCCTCCAGCGTCAGAAACATGCGCCGATGCGAGGCGCGGCGCCACCTTGAGCGCATCGGCGGTTACGGCGGCGAAGACCTTCTCGTAGGCCCGTCGCGTAATCGTCACGCTGCCGGGCACCCCTTGGACTGCGGTCATCCGACGCGACGCCCTGTCGCGGCGTTGAGAGCGGCTCGAAGGTCGAGCCGCCCGGCCGCGACCGCGCCACACACTCCGCCCGCAATCCCGAGCATCCCGACGAGCAGGAAGCCCCAGAAGCCGAAGACGAGCGCGACGACAGCGAGCACGATACCCGCCGCGCTTCCGAAGATGACGGCGCTCACTGGACCCGAGCCTCCTGCTCTGCCGTGTCATCGTCACCCGGGATGTGCACGTCGACGATGGTCACGTTGACCTCGGCGACCTTCATGCCGACGAGGTCCTGAATCGCCTCGGCCGCGGCAGCCCGCACCGCTCCGGCGACGCGCTGAAGTTCCTCGGGGTAGTCGACGACGATCGAGATGTCCGCGGCGACCTCGGTCTCGCCCACCTCCACACTCACACCCTGGGTGAGATCCTTCGCGCCGACTGCTTCGCGGATCGAGCCGATCACGCGGGCCGCGCCGCCGCCGAGCGCGTGGACGCCGGGCACCGCGCGCGTTGCCACGCCCACGATCTTCGCGACGACGGGGTCGACAACGACGGTCTTGCCGGTCGGTGCGCCGCCGATGAGGGGGGTGGTGTCATTGGTTGTCTGAGCCATGATGATCTCCTTTGCGAGTTCGGTTGCCGCGTGATGCGGCGGTGACATGAGTGAGACGCGCGTCGAGGAGGATTCGTCACGAAGTTCACCCTGTGAACCTGCTGAAGGCGTCGTCGAGTCGAACTCTCGACGCCTTCGTACCGGATCAAAGCCCGAGAGTTGGTCCCTTGCCCGGGCGTGTGCGCTCGTGCTACCGATGACTCCGTGACCTCACTCGACTCGGCAGCCGATGGGCTCCTGGCCGAGCGGGCTGCGGACGGCGATGAGCGCGCCTTCGCCGTGCTCGTGCGCCGCCACGCCCCATTTCTAATCGCCTTCGCCACGCGATTGATCGGATCACGTGCCGAGGCTGATGACTGTGTGCAGGATGCACTCATCGTTGCGTGGCAGAGAATGGACAGTCTCCAGGAGCCGGCGCGCGTGCGGGCTTGGCTGGCGACGATCGTGTCCCGTAAGGCGACGGATCGCCTTCGCGGGCGTCGTGATCTCGTCGACATCGATGAACAGGAGCAGGCCGACCCTGCGGCGGACCCTGCTGACCGTGCAGAAACCTCCATCCGGCTCGATGCGCTCTCTCGGGCGGTCGAGCGACTTCCGGATGATCTGCGTCGAACCTGGGTGCTCCGGGAGCTCGTCGGACACAGCTACGAAGAGATCGCCGAGGTCATGGAAGAGTCGACCTCCACCGTGCGGGGTCGGCTCGCGCGAGCGAGACGACAGCTGGCGCAGGAGTTGGAGGGATGGAGGTGACGAACATGGACGAGGACATCGGAGGGTCGGGCTATTCGCTCGAAGACCTGTCAGCTTATGTCGACCGTGACTGCCAACCACCCATCGCGGCCATCGATCGCAACCCGGAATGCCAGGCTGTCATCGAGTCGATGCGCAGAATGAGCCTCTTCGCCCGGCAGCTGATTGAGCGCGACGAGTCCCAGCCGCTCAGCGCGGGGTGGCTGGATTCGCTCCTGCGGGATGTAGCACGAGACATGAGGGCGGGCGAGGACCTCGAACTGCCCGGGGGTGACGAGATGACGCAGCTACTGACGACCGAGGGCGCGATTCGCGAGTGCGTGCGACGTGCGGCTGACGGCATTGCCGGCTGTCTCACCGGTCGCGTCGAGGTGAGGACGGGAGATCCGGACAAGGGAATTCGCGTAACCGTGCGCATCAGCGTGCTGTTCGGCGCGGTGATAAAGGAGGTCGCCGATGCCGTTCGGGCGGCTGTCTTCGCCGCGATCACTGCGGAGTTCGTGATTCCCGTCGAGGCTGTCGACGTCCTCGTCGTCGATGTCCATGAAGAAGGAGAAAGTGGGCTGAATTGACGATGTCCCATTTCTCCCGACAACTTCTCGCCGTAGTCCAGAACGTGCGGGGCGTCTCCGAGGTCTACCCTGCGATCCCGACCACCCGACGTGCCTGGCAGCGCCTCGTTGGACGCGAGGGGGAGTCTCTCGTACATGTGCTGGAGACGGCCGGGGTGGCGCAGATCACCGTCAACATAGGGGTCGGCGCGGGGTATTCCGCATCTGCCGTCGCGGCGGCGGTGGCCTCCGCGGTGCGAGACGCCGCGCCTCCTGGTGCGCGGGTGAAGGTGAGGGTGAGCCGAGTCTCCGGGGCCTGAGCGTGCGCCGCCCCGATGCGAGGCGCGGCCGGGCCGCGTGGTAATGTATCGGAAGTTCACGGGCCTGTGGCGCAGTTGGTAGCGCGCTTCGTTCGCAATGAAGAGGTCAGGGGTTCGAATCCCCTCAGGTCCACCGACCGGATGCCCGATCGGACATACGAAAGTGTGTTTGATCGGGCATTCGCATTTCAACGTGGATCTCGTCCGCTGTCCTTTCGTTGAGCGGACCGTAAGTCGGGACGATCCCATCTGGCCGGCTCTTTACGCAGGCCAGGTTCAGCCGCGATGGAGGGAACTGCCGCTTCCTCGGAGCGCCGCGCGATACGCGGTGGGTGTCTGTCCCATCTCGCGGAGGAATTGCCGGTTGAAGTTGGATAGGTTCTCGTAACCGACCTCCCGGCTGATGGTCAGCACGGTGGCATCGCTTGCGACGAGCAATGCCCCCGCGCGCAGAATGCGGATGCGTCGCGCGGTCTCCGCGAAGCCGCGTCCGGTTGTCGCGCGGAAAAAGCGGGAGAGACTCGACGGCGTCATTCCTACCAGCCGTGCCGCATGAGTCAGGCTCGGCCCCGTTGAGAGGTTGCTGGAGATGTACTGAAGCACGGTGTCGACCCGATCCTGGCTCGCTCGCTCGGACCCGCCGATCGCCGCTTCCCGGGAGAGGATGACGCGCTCGGTTGCGGGGGCGGCAGACAACAATCCGAGCAGCTGGAAGAGGTGCCCCAGACGCGCCAGCCCGCGGCTCTCGCCGATGCTGCGGAGCATTCCGGCCGCCGCGTGCGCGGTATCGCCGGTGTATTCGATGCCTCGACGGATCGACGCGAAGTACGTGGCGGCGTCTCGAGCTTCAGGGGCGATGTCGCTCATTCGACGAAACCGCTGCGGATCGATTTGGAGGACGACGTCGCGCCCGCGGACGACCTCGCCGGGAGAGAGCTCAGATGTCCAGTTGTGGGGTAGGTCGGATCCGACGGCGACGACGTGTCCTGGAGAGAATCGTCCGACGTAGTCGCCGACGAACGCGCTTCCCGAACTCGCGGTGATGAGGTGGATCTCGACCTCGGGATGGGTGTGCCATCGTGCGAGAGCGTGCGGGAAGTCGTGCGTGTGCCAGCGGACAATGCTCTCGACATCCGTGATGACATGCTCTCGCGCAGGCCGACCGTGCGGCACAGCAGAAGGCGATGCGACGTCCCACCGGGTCGTCGTCACACTGTCCGCTTCACCATCTCCCATAAGACAATTTTTTACCATTTCGTGGCGCGAGCCGGTAAAGAAGACGATCGGCTGAGCCTTGAGAATCTCATCAACGGATCAATCCGGCGCCCAAGGCGGGTCCGGTGCTGGCTCACACGAAGAGGTGGAAATTTGTCTTCACGATTCTCTCGATCCCTGTTGGTGGGATACTTCGCGATCGCGCTGTTCATGACCGGTGATGGTTTCGAACTGACCTTTCTCTCGGTGTACTTGGTCGATCACGGGCACTCGGCCGTCGATGCGTCGCTCGCCTTCACCGTCTACGGGCTCGTCGCAGCGTTGGCCGCCTGGAGCTCCGGAGTCATCGCCGAGATGTTCGGGGCGCGCCGCGTCATGATCCTTGCGGGCGTGGCCTGGCTGGTCTTGCAGGTCGTCTTCCTCGCAGTGGCGCTTCCTTCCGGAAGCATGCCGCTCATTCTCGCCGTCTACGGGGTGCGCGCGGCCGCGTACCCGTTGTTCATCTACTCCTTCATCGTGCTGATCGCGCAGAAGGTGGATCGAGCGCGACTCGCAACGGCGATGGGTTGGTACTGGGCCGCCTACTCGTTCGGGATCGGAGTTTTCGGCACGCTCCTGCCGAGCTGGCTGATCCCTTCAGTCGGTGAAACCGCGACACTCTGGCTGGCACTGCCATGGGTCGCTGCCGGCGTCGCTCTCTGTGTCGTCAGTGCACTCATGGCGCGTCATGACTCGCCGGCAGAAGAGACACGACCGCTGACGATCTCGTCGGGTTCACGGTGGCGTGAGCTCGCCCGCGGGGCGACGATCCTGGTCGAGAACCGTCAGATCGCGATCCTCGCCGTCGTCCGCGTGATCTGCAACCTGTCGCTGTTCGGCTTTCCCGTGATCATGCCGCTGTACCTCACAACATCCCAATACGACGGCGTCGCGGTCCTGTCGCTGTCTCAGTGGATGCAGCTGTGGGGTCTGATGTTCGGTATCACGATCATCACGAACGTGGTCTGGGGGCGACTCGGCGATCGGTTCGGATGGATGCGGCAGATGCGCTGGTACGGCTGCTTCGGATGTGCGGTCGCAACTCTCGGGTTCTTCTACCTGCCGCAGTGGACCGGAGGGAACATGCTCGCGATGTCCGCGGCGGCGGCTCTCCTCGCGATCGGCGTATCGGCGTTCGTGCCGATGGGCGCGGCCTTCCCGGCGCTCGCGCCCGAGCACACCGGTGCCGCCATCTCGGCGCAGAATCTGGCCGCCGGGGTGTGCACCTTCATCGCTCCCGCGATCGCCACCGTGCTGCTTCCCGTGGTCGGTGTCGGCGGGATCTGCTGGACCTATGCATGCCTGTACGTCATCGGCGCAGGGCTGACACTCCTCGTCCACCCGCCCCAGCCGGGAGTCACCGATCGGCGGGTGCAGCGCGAACGCTCCGCTGCCGCTCGCGTGACCGTGCCCGCTGCCCAGCGATGACCGTCCCCGCCCGCGATTCGAAAGGATGCCGCTCATGATCGTCAGCCAGAAACCCACCTCGCTCTCATCCGAGACGCAGACGATGATGCGCCGCGCCATCGTCGAGCCCCTGAACGGAGTCCGTGTGGAGGACGCGCCGGTCCCCGCGCCGACCAACGACCTCGTCCTGGTTCGCAGTAGTCTCGTCGGGATCTGCGGGTCTGACACGCACGCTCTCGCCGGGCATCACCCCTTCTTGAACGCGACGTATGCTCCCGGTCACGAAGCTGTCGGCACCGTCGCCGCGCTGGGGCCGGAGGCTCGGGGTGTCGAGATCGGGCAGCGCGTCATCCTCAAGCCCAACGTGGCGTGCGGACGGTGCGACAATTGCCGCGCGGATCGGACCAACGCGTGCGCGAACCTCACGTGGATCGGTTGCGATCCGTCCCAAAGCTGGTCCGGGGCGATGGCCACCGAGTTCGTCGCCCCGGCGAAGAATCTGTTCGCCGTCCCGGAGCGAATGGACGACCGCACCGCCGTCCTCGTGGAGTGCCTGGCCACCCCCGTCCACGCAGTACGTATCGCCGGCGACCTCACAGGCGCCCATGTGGTCGTGCTCGGGGCGGGCACGATCGGGGTTCTCTGCATCATCGCCGCACTGGCAGCAGGGGCGAAATCGGTGGTCGTCACGGACATGGACGAGGGCAAGCTGCAACGCGCACTCCGTGTCGGCGCACACGGGGCCGTGCTCGCGTCCGCGGCCGACGTGAACGAGCAAGTCCTCCGTGCCCTCGCAAACCCGACCGCGGACGTCGTGCTCGACTGCGTCGCGAACGAGCGCTCGTTCGCGCAGTCGGTGGCGCTTCTTCGTCGCGCGGGAACGCTCGTCGTCGTCGGCGTGCCCGCGCGCGACGCCTCGTTGCCGATGCCGCTCGTCCAGGACTGGGAGATCCGTGTGCAGGGAAGCGCTGCGTACACGGATGCAGACGTGCTCACCGCCATCCACATCGCCGCCCGTGGCGGCCTGCCCGCCGACGAGATCGTCTCTCAAGTGTTCGACCTCGAGCACGTCGCGGATGCTTTCGCGGCGGCCACATACGACAGCTCAGGCAAGGTTCTCATCCTCCCGTGAGTATCGTCGTCATCGGAGAGGCCCTCGCCGACATCGTCCAGCAGCCGGGGGGATCGCCGTCCACAAACCCTGGCGGTTCCTCCATGAACGTCGCCGTCGGACTAGGGCGCCTGGGCCACACCGTTGCACTACACACGAGCATTGCGAGCGACGCGAACGGGTCCGCCATCCTTCGTCACCTCGTGGGCTCCGGCGTTGATCTCCACAACGTCAACCCGCCACCTTACACATCGTCCGCGATTGCGACCATTCAAGAAGACGGCTCCGCGCGGTACGAGTTCGACATCACGTGGGACCTTCCTCCCGTGCAGGTCTCGCGCTCGGCTCGATTCGTCCACACGGGCTCGCTCGGTGCTGTCCTTGCCCCCGGAGCCGCCAATGCTCTCACAGCCCTCCGGACGGCGCGAGCGCACGCCATCACCACGTTCGACCCGAACGTACGGCCCGATCTCATGCGGCCCCACACCCAGCAGCTCGCGCTCACCGAGGAATTCTTCGGCGCGGCGGACGTCGTCAAGCTGAGCGACGAGGATGCCGCTTGGCTCTACCCGACCTGGACACTCGATCAGGTGGTGGACCGGCTGCTCGAACTCGGTGCGGTCGTCGTCGCAGTGACTCGAGGGGCGGATGGCGCCATTCTCGCAGCCGGTGAACACCGTGTATCGCTCGCGACGCACGTGTCCAACGTCGTCGACACCATCGGTGCCGGTGACTCTTTCATGGCCGGAATGATCTACGCGATCGACGACACGATTCGAGACGCGGACCAGGGCTTGGTCGACCGTGCTCATCTGCTCGATCTGTCTGAACTTGCACGAGTGGGCACGTTCGCGCAGTCGTGCGCTGCCATTACCGTCTCGCGCCGCGGCGCAGACCTCCCGTGGGCGGACGAAGTCGGTCGTGGGTCACTCGCGAGGAGCTGAAACCGTGACTCGCATTCCGGATCGCCGAATCAGTCCATATGGTTGGGAGACGCGCCCGGCGCGACGAGGAACGACACGATCTCCGACGCAGCGGCGCTCTGTCGCTCCGGGGCGGTCAGTCGTGTGGGGGAGTCCGTGGCGCATGCGGAGTTGTTGACGAGGGTGGCGTCGTCGATGGCATCCGGGACTCCCGTGCCGGGCTGAGAACTCCCCATTCTGCCTTTCTCATACGCTCAACGCTTCCGGCTTTCCTCTGGACTTGAGTTGCTGCGCGTTGCGGGTCATCACCGCTCAGCGGGCGTTTTGCCGCGCACCGCGAGGGCTTCGGTAATCAACCATTGCGGCTGGTTCGGCTGTGTCCTGGCCGCCGCCGTATCGTCACATCAGCGCTTCGCAGGCCGTTGAGCACGGTCTGCGGGTCGAACCCGAACCGGCGTCCGATGGTCGCGGCAGATTGCCCGTCGCGGTACAGCGCCGCGGCGGTCGAGATGTCCGCCTCGCTTATCCTGCGGACGGTCTCGATCCCACGAGACGCGAGATGGGAGCCGACAGTCTGCCGCGTGACGCTGAATCGGCGGGCCACCTCATTGACGTTGCCGACTTCGAGGTAACGCGCGACCAGCTCATCTATCTCCGAAGTGCGGAGCTGACGGGCAGATCGGGCTCGCGGCGTTGCTTGCCTCGGTCTTCGGGACTGCGCAGCTTTCAGTACGAGCTCGGCAGGATTGTGGCCGTCGCAATGTTTGGAGTAAGCGTGCAGCAGGTCCACCACGCCAGCCGAGACGCCCCCACCAGGGGTGTTTCGCCGTTTCGGGGGAGTCGCCCTGATCCCCACCGACCACTAGCGTGAGCACGTGAGCTCACAGCCCCGGTGCCCCCACTGCCGGCACTTCGTCTACCTCGACGCCCTGACCTGCCCGGAGTGCGAGGCGGAGCTCGGGTATCAGCTGCTCACCCAGCAGTTCTACGGGCTGCGCGACGGTCGCGTCGTCATCGACGGGGAGACCTGGTACACCTGCTCGAACCGTGGCTGGCAGTGCAACTGGCTCGTGCGCGAGGACGCGCCGACCGGTCGCTGCTTCTCCTGCCGCCTCACCCGTACGCAGCCCGATGCCGACGACACCGTGGCCCTCGAGAAGCTCGCCAAGACCGAGGAGGCGAAGCGCCGTCTTGTGCTGCAGCTCGGTCAGCTGGGGCTGCCGATCGTCGGCTGGGACGTGCAGCCCGGCGGGCTCGGCTTCGATCTGCTGTCGAGCCTGTCCGACGGCAATCGCGTCGTCATCGGCCACGCGAACGGCATCATCTCCCTCGACCTCGCGGAGAGCCTCGACGACCGCCGCGAGGCGCTACGGGTGCGCCTGGGCGAGCCCTACCGCACGATGCTCGGGCACCTGCGTCACGAGGTCGGCCACTACTACCAGAACGTGCTCATCACCGACGACGCCACGTGGGATCGCTGCCGTGAGCTGTTCGGTGACGAGCGCGAGAGCTATCAGGATGCCATCGCCCGCCACTACCGGTTCGGCGCGCCCGACGACTGGAACGAGTCGTATCTTTCCGAGTACGCGACCATGCACCCGTGGGAGGACTTCGCCGAGACCTTCGCCCACTACCTGCACATCACGGGCACCCTGCAGACGGCGGCGGCCATCGGCATCCATCTCGACGCCTCGGTCACCAACCTCCGCGACATCGACGTGATCCCTCGCGAGTCCTACCTCGACCAGCCGGTGCAGCCTCTGCTCAACGACTGGACCTGGATGTCGCAGGCGTTCAATCGCATCAATCGGTCGATGGGACTCGGCGACCTCTACCCGTTCGAGCACCCCGCGGCCGTCAAGCGGAAGTTCGCCTTCGTGCACGAGCTCGTCACCCGATCGCCGCTTACCCTCGACATGCAGATCGCGCTGGCTCGCCCCACCGAGGAGGCATCCGCCTGAGCGGGGGCGCCGTCAGCACTCGGCGCACAGTGCCGCGACCGCGGCCAGAAGGTCCTGTCGCGAGACCGGCTTGATAATCACGCGATCGAGGCCGTGCTCGTCGGCGAAGCCGGTGCGTTCGGCGTCCGGTCGGGCGGTCATCAGTGCGAGGCGCGTGCCGGCGATCTCGGGATCGGCGCGCACCGCCTCGGCGACCTGCAACCCATCCAGTCCCGGCATCATCCAGTCGAGCAGTGCGACGTGCGGTCGGTCGCGACGGATCGCCGCGAGACCCGCCTCGCCGTCGGCGCAGGTCGTGACCTCGTACCCCGCCCTGGTGAGGCGAATCGAGGTGAGGGTGAGGATGTCCTGGTCGTCGTCGACGAGCAGCACTCGGGACATTCCGCATCCGTTCGTCCGGGTCGCGGCCGGGGCCGAGCGCGACATCCGCTTCCTCCGGCGATCATACGCTCGAACGGTGCGACCCCTGGGGTAACCTCAGCCCATGACCCGCCCGAGCCTTGCGCTGATCATGCGCAGGCTCCCTTTCGCGGCGCGCCTGATCACGGTGATCGGCCTTGTGCTGCTCTCGGGCGTTCTCGGGGCCGTGTTCGCCGGCATGCAGAGCGGTCCGGCGGCCACGGCGTGGTGGTGGCCGGCCGCCGGTGTCGCGGTCGCCGCTGTCGTCACCGCCGACCGCCGCAGCCGCTTCTGGGTGCTGCTGGGCATCGCGGCGGTGACCGCCGCGGCATCCGCCAGCGCCGGTCGCGGACCCGCTTTCGTCGTGCTGGGCGCGATCGGCGCGGCCTTCGAGGTGTGGATCGTCGCCACCGCCGTCGCCGCCGGCGACGACGAGCCGCGCCTGTCCACCCTGCTGGACGTCGGGCGATTCCTCGCCGCTGCCGCCGTGGGCGCCCTCGTCGTCGGCGGATGCCTCGGCCTCGGCGCCGCACTGTCGGGTGGCGCATTCCTGCCCACGCTGCTCTCGACCAGCGCCTCCCACATCTCCGCGGTCGTGCTGATCACCCCGTTGGCGCTGCTCAACCGCCTGCGCAAGCGCACCGCGTCGGCCCAGACCGTGGTGCTCCTCAGCCTGGCGCTGCTGGCGGCGGTCGTGGCCGCCTTCTCGCCGCTGAACGCGAACCCGCTCGCCTTCCTGCCCGTGCCGATCCTGGCGTGGGCCGCGTTCAGCGAATCCATGTTCGTGGCCTTCACCCAGTTCGTCGGCACGATCGTCGCGGTGGTCGCGCTCACGGCGATCGGCGGTGGGCCATTCGCTCATCCGGCCGGCGGGATGAGCACCGGAACGCTGCTGCAGATCTACTCCTTCGCGCTCGCCGCCACGACGCTCGGCATCGGTGCCACCCGAAACGAGCGACGCCTGCTGCAGGACCAGACCGAGGGTCTGCTGCGGCTTCTGCGCGATGCGTTCGAGCGCGCCAACAACGGGTTCGCGATCCTCCAGGAGGTCGAGGGCGGGCGCTACGCGGTCATCGAGATCAACGCGGTCGCCTCGACGATCCTCCGCAGTTCGTTCGCGCAGCTGCAGAAGCACGACTGGATCGTCGTGCCGCGTTCTCCGCTGCACCGGCAGCTCGCGTCCCTCGGGGCGGATGAGGCGCGGGTGCTCGACTGGGAGCTCGTCGAATCGGACAGCATCCCGGCGACCGTGTCGATCGAATCGCTCTCGCGCTCGGGCTACGGCCGCGTCTACCTCATCTCCGTCGTCGATCTCCGGCCGCTCCGCGATGCCGAGGCAGCGATCGAGCGGCGACTGCAGCGGGAACGTCAGGTCGTCGACACGCTGCGGGCCCTCAACCGTGAGAAGGACGACTTCGTGGTGAGCGTCAGCCACGAGCTGCGCACCCCGGTCACCTCGATCATCGGCTTCACCGAGGAGCTCGCTGACCTCATCACCGACCCGGTGCAACGCGACTTCGTGCTCATCGTCCACCGCAACGCCGAGCGACTGCTCGACGTCGTCGAGAACATCCTCGCTCTGTCGAAGGAGCGTCGGGCGGCCGAACGCGAGAGCGACAGCGTCGCCGTCGATCTCGAGCAGCTGCTGCGGGAGTGCATCTCAGACCTCACGATCAACCTGCGCGGCCAGAAGGCGACGATCTCCGCCGACCTGACCCCCGGAATCGTCGTGCACGGCCGTCCCGGCGACCTCGCACGCCTCTTCCTGAACCTCCTCACCAACGCGGTGAAGTTCTCGCCGCCCGGCGGTCTGGTCGAGGTGTCTGCGCAGCGGTCGTCGGGCCAGGTGACGGTGCAGATCCGCGACCAGGGCCCGGGCATCGATGAGGTCGACCTGCCTCGTGTGTTCGACCGCTTCTACCGCAGCTCGTCGGCGACAGCGGCGGGGGTGTCGGGCACGGGCCTCGGGCTCGCGATCGTGCAGGAGCTGGCCGCCGAACTCGGGGCCACCGTCGCGCTCACCCGTGGCCACGACGACGTCGGCACGGTCGCCACGGTCTCGCTTCCCGCTCTCGACCCGGTGCGCCACGCGGAGCCGGTCGGTGCCGTGTCGGCGGAGGGCGCGTGAGCGCCGGCAGTCTGCGAGTCATCCACATCGGCGGACCGACTGTTCTGCTGCAGCTCGGTGGCCTTTCGCTGCTCGTCGACCCCACCTTCGATCCGCCGGGCGAGGTGGGCTCCGCGACCCGAACGCTCACGAAGCTGCGCGGGCCGGCGCTCGAGGCCACCGCGCTTCCTCCGCTGGACGCCGTGCTGCTCTCCCACGACCAGCACGCCGACAATCTGGATGCCGCGGGTCGCGCCGTGCTCGCCGCCGCGCCGCTCGCGCTCACGACGCCGCTGGCCGCTGAGCGACTCGGTCAGCCCGCCCGCGCGCTCGAGCCGTGGGAGTCGGTCACTCTCGTCGGCGAGACGTCCGAGGTCACCGTCACCGCCGTGCCGGCCCGCCACGGCCCGATCGGCAGCGAGCCCGTGATCGGCCCCGTGACCGGTTTCGTGCTCACCGGCGACGGTCTCCCGACGGTCTACGTCAGCGGCGACAACTCCGCGCCGGAGCTCGTCGAGGAGATCGCCGCCCGCGTGCCGCCGGTCGACGTCGCCGTGCTCTTCGCCGGAGCCGCGCGAACGCCGTCGGTCGACGGCGCCCTCACCCTCACCGCGACCGACGCGGTCGCCGCCGCCCGAGCCATCGGCGCGCCGGTCGTCGTGCCCGTGCACACCGAGGGGTGGGCGCACTTCAGCGAGAGCACCGACGACCTCGTGCGGGCGTTCGCGGCGGCAGGGCTGGGCGCCCTCCTGCGGGTGCCGGAGCGCGGCATCCCGTTCGAGATCTGACCCGCGCTCCGGATCGCCTCAGGCCCCGACGGACTCCCGCGCGCGCAGATCCTTGCGCAAGATCTTCCCCGACGTCGACTTCGGGATCTGGTCGATGAACTCCACCCGCCGCACCTTCTTGTGCGGGGCGACGTGCTCGGCGACGAACGCCTTCACGTCGTCCTCGGTGAGCCCCGAATCGGGCGCCGCGACAACGAACGCCTTCGGGATCTCCTCATGCTCGTCGTCGAGCACACCGATGACCGCGGCATCCATGATCTTCGGATGGCTCAGCAGAAGCGCCTCGAGCTCCGCCGGAGCGATCTGGTAGCCGTGGTACTTGATGAGCTCCTTCGCGCGGTCGACGATCGCGTAGTAGCCGTCGCGATGAACGACGGCGACATCGCCGGTGTGCAGGAACCCGTCGGCATCCAGGGTCTCGGCGGTCGCATCGGGACGGCCCAGATAGCCGAGCATCACGTTCGGACCCTTGACCCACAGTTCGCCCCGTGCGGTGAACCCGTCGGCGCCGAACTCGGTGATCTCCTCGCCCGTCTCGGTGTCGACGAGCTTGCAGTCGATATTCGGAAGCGGCACGCCGACGGAGCTGATCGGCACGTCGGTGCGGTCGACGGGCGTGGCGTGCGACACGGGGCTGAGCTCGCTCATGCCGTATCCCTGCAGCATCCTCGCGTGCAGTCGGCGCGCGGCCGCGGCACCCGTCTCGGCGTCGAGGGGTGCGGCGCCCGAGAAGATCGAGTGCACGCTCGAGATGTCGTACTGGTCGACGATCGGATGCTTCGCGAGCGCCACCGCGATGGGCGGCGCGATGAAGATGAACGTGCACCCGTAGGTCTGGATGTTCGAGAGGAACTCGACCAGATCGAACCGCGGCATCGTGACGAGGCTCGCGCGCTGCTTGAGGGCCATGTTCAGCAGCACCGTCATGCCGTAAATGTGGAAGAACGGCAGCACCGCGAGCACGCGGTCGTCGTGGCCGAGCTCGATGATCACCCGCGACTGGGCGACGTTCGCGACCAGGTTGCGGTGCGTGAGCATGACGCCCTTGGGCACGCCGGTGGTTCCCGACGAATAGGGGAGCGCTGCGACATGCGTCGCGGGGTCGAACGTCACCTCCGGCGCGGGCTCGCCGGCCGTCAGCAGATCGCGCAACGACGGATGCCCCGGCGCACCGTCGAGCACGACGAGATGCTCGTCGTCGATGCCCACCGCGGCGGCGGCGGCGCCACCCGAGGGAAGGAGCGGGCTGACGGTGAACAGCCACGTGGCGCCGGCGTCGCGCAGCTGCTTGGCGACCTCGTCGGCCGTGTACAGCGCATTGATCGTGGTGACGGTGGCGCCGGCGCGGAGCGCTCCGTGGAAGACGGTCGCGAATGCCGGGATGTTCGGGCTCAGCAGCCCCACGACCGAACCCACGCCGACCCCGCGCGCCGCGAGCGCACCGGCCACCGCATCGACCTGATCGCGCAACGCGCCGTAGGTCGTCTCGGTGCCCGACGCCGGGTCGATGAGGGCCACACGCTCGAGCTCGTCGTCGGTGAGCGAGGCGAACAGGTAGTCGTAGACGCTGAGATCAGGGATGTCGATCGGGTCGAACGGGCTGTGGAACACGGGCTTCTCCTTCGAAGACGTGCGGTGCGGTGGCGGCGTCGCCTGCGCGTGGTGAGGCCATCATGCCATTCCCGCCGCGGGCTGTGGGACTGAGTTCCCCGAGCGTTGGGACTGCGTTCCCTCTCCGGCGGCGGCATCACTCCGGATGTCGGAACCAGATGCGATCGGGGTCGGTCGCCGATGCGACATTCCAATCGTCGTCGTCCCACGAGAACGCGGCCACGGCGCAGGGCACCATCCCGCCGATCTCGTTCGACGAGAGGCTGCGCGCGAGCATCGCGATACCCGGGTTGTGTGCGACGATCATGACGGATGCCACGCCGAGCCCGACGGCGGCGTCGAGTAGCGTGCGCGGCCCCGCACCGTAGAGCGCCGGCGCGGTGCGCACCGGTGCGCACAGCGCGGCGCCGAACATGGCCGCGGTCGCCCGGGTGCGGCGGGCGGTGCTCGCAAGGATCAGATCGGGCTGCCAGCCGGCCTCGAGGGTGGCGGCCGCCATCGCCTCCGCCTCGAGCGCCCCGCGGGCCGTCAGCGGTCGATCGTGATCGTCGGGGCCATCCGCGGCACTCGCGTGCCGCACGAGCAGGAGGGTCGTCATGCCGACACGTAGACCCAGGCCGTGCGGCCGCTCGACAGGCGTGCCGGGACCCGGCGGTACAGCGGCGATTCGTACTCGTCGGCGGCATCGACCTCCGCGGGCGTCAGCGCGTAGGCCAGACCCGTCACCTTGTCGCCGAGAGAGCCGGTCGGGCGTACGACCGGCTGCACCGACACGCGCGCGGATCCGCGTCCGCGAGTGTCGAGCACCTCGAGATAGTCGACCGTGTAGCCGGGGAGGAGATCGGGCTCGCCGTCGGGCGCGCGTCCGAAGACCTCCAGCTGCACCCCCCGCTGCTGCAGCGTGCCGTAGCTGAAGACGATGTCACCGACGACGGATGCCTCGCCCATGACGTCAGGCTAGTGGCCGACGAGCGCCTGGGCCACGGTGAAGATGCCCAGACCCGCCAGAGCACCCACGATCGTGCCGTTGAGGCGGATGTACTGGAGGTCGCGTCCTACCATCAGCTCGATCTTCTCGGTGGTCTCGGCCGGGTCCCAGCGTTCGACCGTGTCGGTGATGATGGACGCGATGTCGTGGCGGTAGCGCTCGACGAGGAACACGGCCGCGTCGGTGATGAAGCCGTCGACGCGGCGCCGGAGCGCGTCATCCGTCGCGAGTCGCGCCCCCAGGTCTGCGATCGCGAGGGCCGCGCGCCGCCGCAGACCGCTGTCGGGATCGGCGAGGGCCGCGAGCAGCCCGCGCTTGGCGGTCGCCCATGCCTCACCCGCGAGCTCGCGCACGCGCGGCGAATCGAAGACCGCCGCCTTCGCGCCTTCGAACCGTGCGATCGTGTCGGGATCGTGCTGCAGACGGTCGGCGAGCCGGCCCAGGTATCCGTCGATCGCATGCCGGGCGGGATGCTCGGGGTCGGCGCGCACAGCGGCCACGAACTTCACCGCCTCCGAATACGCCGCGTCGTCGACGAGGCGATGGGCGATGCGTGGCACCCACCCGGGCAGTCGACGCGACAGCAGGCCCTCGAAGCTCTCGCGGTGCTCGGTGAGCCACTCGCCGATGCTGTCGGCCGCGAGGTCGACCGCGGCGTGGTGCGCACCCGTCTGCGTCAGCCGCTCGAGCCAGCCGCCCGTCGGCGCCGCCCACTCGGGGGCGATGAGATGCGTGCGAGCGAGGTCCTCGATGATCTCGCGCACATCGTCGTCGCTGAGCGCGCGCACGATTCCGGCGACCATCGTGGATGCCTCGGCCACCACACGCTCCGCGTGCGTGCTCTCGCGCAGCCACGTGCCCGCGCGCTCGGCGATCCGGGTGCTGGTGAGCTTCGTGCGCACGATCTCGCCCGACAGGAAGTTCGTCTCGACGAACTCGCCCAGCGTGCGGCCGATCTCGTCCTTGCGCGTCGGGATGATCGCCGTGTGGGGGATGGGGAGCCCGAGCGGGCGGCGGAACAGTGCCGTCACCGCGAACCAGTCCGCCAAGGCCCCGACCATTCCGCCCTCGGCGGCCGCGCGAACATAGGCGAGCGCGGGCACCGTGGCCTGCAACGGGAAGGAGATCGCGAACAGCACCGCCATCGCCAGCAGCGCCGCGAGCGCCACCGCCTTCATGCGCCGCAGCGCCCGCCGCCGCGCCTGATCGGCGGGGCTCAGCGCCGCGAGGGGGGTGCGCGGCATCCGTCTCAGCTCTCGAGTGGGCCGAGCCAGGCGCTGGCGGCCGTCGCGTGTGCCGACTCGGGGTCGGACGGGTGGAACTGACCGGCGAGCACGTCGCGGTAGAGCCGGCCGAGCTCGGAACGCGTGAAGTACGACGAGCCGCCCGCGACCAGGATCGCGTCGTCGACGACCGACTTCGCCATCACGACCGCGCGGTGCTTCACCCCCGACAGCAGCGTGAACCACCGCGGCCCGTGCGGGGCGTTCTCATCGACGTCTCGGGCGATCGAGGCGAGCTCGGTCGGCAGGGCGTCGTAGCGCAGCCCCATGTCGGCGATGCGCCAGCGGATGTCGGGATCCTGCGCATAGGTCGTGCCGCTCTTCTTCGACGTGCGGGTCTTCGCGGTCGCCACCGCGAGGTCGAGCGCCCGTCGGGCCAGTCCGGTGTAGACCGAGCCCAGCAGGATCTCGAAGACGCTGAAGATGCCGAACACGATCGGGTCGGGGTTGGGTCCCGGCGCGACCCGGCGCACCACGCGGTCGGCGGGGGCGACGGCGCCGTGCAACTCGGTCGTGCGCGACTGGGTGCCGCGCATCCCGACGGTGTCCCAGTCGTCACGGGTGACGACAGCGTCCGAGCGCGGGACGAACGCGTAGACGAGTTGTGGTGCGTCCGCGGACGTGGTGTCGAGACCGTGCAGCCCGAGATGCGTCCACACGGGGGCGAGCGAGGTGAAGATCTTGGTTCCGGTGAACGTGTAGCCACCGTCGGCCAGCGGCTCGGCGACGGTGTCGCTGCCGAACAGCACGAGATCGTTGCCGGCCTCGCTGATGCCGAACGCGAAGACCTCGCCGCGCACGGCGCCCTCCTGCACGAACCGCAGGTCGTCGATGCCGCGGTCGGCGAGCACCTTCGCCACACCCGTCCAGACGAGGTGCATGTTGATCGCGAGGGCCGAAGCGGGCGCGGCCGTCGAGAGCCGCTGCTGCAGCAGGGATGCCTCGGCGAGCCCCAGCCCGCCGCCGCCGAGCGCGCTCGGCACCAGGATCGACAGGTAGCCGGCCGCCGCCAGCTCGTCGAGGTCCTCCTGAGGGAACACGTTGTCGTGATCGACCTGCGCGGCGCGCCCGCGGATGCGCTCGATCAGGTCGTCCGGAAGCCAGGCGGCCGCATCGAAGGTCATGATGCGAGCCCGTCGAACAGCGCCGCGAGCGTCTCTGCCGGCTTGTCACGATGCAACGAGTGCCCGGCGCCCTCGATGACCCGCACGCTCACGTGCGGGTTGGCCGCCACGAGCTCGTCGATCGCCGGGCCGGTGAACAGGCTGTTCACGGCGGGGTCGGCGGCCAGCACGAGGGTGGGCACGGTGAGGGCGAGGAACGCCTCGCGCACGTCCCAGTCGGGGTTCTGCACCGCGGTCTGGTCGGTACCCCACGTCGACGCCTGTCGCAGCGATGTCACCTTGGCTTCGACATCGTTCGGATGCCACGTCGGGTTCGCCGCCCGCACGCCCTCGGCGGTCGGCGCGGCGAACGAGGCCGCGTTGCCGGCCTGCACGGCGGCGCGCTGCTCGGGCGTGAGGTGGATGGCCGGGTCGACCAGCACGAGGTGACGCGCCCAGCGGGGGTGTGTCGCCTGGGCGAGGGTCGCCGAGGCGCCGCCGAGCGAATGGCCGATCACGAGGTCCCAGCCGCCCTCGCGGCGCACGTGCGCGACATCCGTGCCGTAGGCCGCCAGGGTGTAGTCGGTCGAACGGGGTGCGAGGCCGTGGCCCCGGAGATCGACGGCGACGGCGTACCAGCCGGCCTCGGCGAGGGCCGTGCCGAACAGCCACATGAGCGGGCCGTTGGATCCGAGTCCGTGGATGAGCAGCGCGTGGCGCTCGGCTCCGGGATCGCCCCACGCAATGCGGGGGAGGGTGACGGGTGCGGGCATGATCCGAGCGTACGGCCTCGACGTGCCGGGGCGGCCCGGTCGCGTCACCTGCCGACCGCGGCCGCCCCGGGCGGTCACACGCCGATCGTGAGGGCCGCGGTGTAGCCCGCGGCGACGTCGCCCGACATGGTCGCGATCTGGTGGATGCCGCCGTCATCGCCGAACACGTTGTCGCTTTTCAGAGAGACCTGCGATGCGTTGCGCACGCTCTGCTCGTAGCCGCTCGTCGCGTAGACGACAACGTTGGTCTCCTCGGGCAGCGCGATCTGAGACGTCTTCACGATCGGTCCTGAGGCGACCGCGGTCGCGACGTCGTCGTAGACCTCGAAGTGGATGTGCGGCCACCGACCCGAGTAGCACGCCGGGTAGATGGAGGTGAAGGAGACCGTGCCGGCGGCATCCGTCTCCTGCACCCCGCGCAGATAGTTCTCGTCGGTGATGCCCCGGCTGTACAGGGAGTAGTTGCCGTCGCGGTCGCAGTGCCAGAGATAGACGCCCTTGCCGGAGAGCGCAGCGCCCGTGTCGGCGTCCCGCACGGTGAGACGGATCGTGAGCGGCACGCCGTCGGCGACCGTCGTCGACGACCCGAAGCTCGCCCGGATGTCGCTGCGCACGATGCCCGAGGCCGTCAGCACGTCGATGCCGTTCGAGCCATCGGCGGGATACGGGCCCGCCGTCTCGTCGGGAACCTCGTCGAGCGAGTCGGATGCCGCGGCATCCGTCGTCGCCGATGCCGTCGCCTGCGGGGTGGCGGTCGTCGACGACGCGACGCCCGACGACGAGGCCGACTGGATGCCGCACGCCGTCAGCAGCGACGTCATCGCGAGGCCGCCGAAGATGCCGAGCGCGCGCCGTCGGTCGACGAGGGTGCGGATGTCGTAGACGAGGCCGCGGTGGTCCTCGTCGATGGGAGCGCCGTCGTCGTCGAGCCATCGGTCGGGATCGGCGGTGCGGGCAGAGATGTCGGCGTCGGGGGTGCGGTCGGCCACGGGGCATCCTCTCGTCGGGGGTGATGCCCCCAGTGGAACCGACGCCGGTTGGTCGCGCCTACGTGGATGCTGTGTGTCGTCTATGCGCTCAGGTGATGATCGCGTTCGGCTCGGTGTCGGGCAGCGGGCTCGGATCGCGGTGCCTCAGATCGGGGAACGCCCGCACGAACACCGCCGCCACGATCGCGCCGAGGAGCGCGAACGCACCGGCCGCGGCGTACGCGCCCACCGCGCCGGTGCCGTCGATCAGGAAGCCGGCGATGGCGGAGCCCGCGGCGCCGCCGATGAGCTGCCCCGTGCCGATCCAGCCGTACGCCTCGGCCGTGTCGCTGAACTTCACGCTCGCAGAGGTCATCGCGAACAGCACCGCGAGGGCGGGCGCGATGCCGATGCCCGCGATGAACAGCGTCGCGCTCGTGCCGACGGGGGAGAGGATCGGGTCGCCGCTGAACAGGGCGAAGGCGATGACCGTGAGCACGAGACCGGTCGCCACGACCGTGAGGCGCCGCGCCATCGCCCACGGCGCCATCGGGGCGTGGCCGAGGGAGAGACCGCCCGCGAGGCTGCCGATCGAGAACACGGCGAGCACGATGCCCGCCTCGAACCCGCCGTGGCCGTAGGAGGCGACGACGCTCGCCTCGACCGCCGCGCACGCACCTATCAGCAGGAACCCGATGACCGTCGCGAGCAGCACCGTCGGTCGCGCGAGCACCTTGCCGAACCGGCGCTTGCTGCGCGGGATGCGCACGCGCCCGACTTCGGGCGACAGGATGAACCACGATCCGCCGCCGACGAGGATCACGACGATCAGCAGCAGCGCGGGCACGGTGCCGAGCTGCGTCGCCACGAGGGTGATCGCCACCGGGGCGACGATCCAGATGATCTCCTGCAGCGACGCGTCGAGCGAGTAGAGCGGGGTGAGCTGACGTGAGGTCACGAGCTTCGGATAGATCGTGCGGGCGGCCGACTGGATCGGCGGCGTCGACAGACCCGTGATGAGTCCGAGGGCGACGTAGGCGGGCAGCACCATCTGGCCGAGCGCGATGACCGTGAGGCAGATCGCGCAGATCGTCATGGTGAGGGTCAGGACCTTGCGCATGCCCCACATGCCCATCCAGCGGCTCGTCACCGGACCCGACACCGCCTGACCGATGGATGTCGCGGCCAGCACGAGGCCCGCGGCGCCGTAGGAGCCGGTCACGTGTTCGATGTGCAGGAGGATCGCGAGGCTCGTCATGCCGTTCGGGAACCGCGCCGTCAGCTGCGCGGCGATGATGCGGATCACGCCCGGAGTGCGCACCAGTTCCCGATATCCCGCCACCCCTCCACGCTATCGCCCGCGGCAGACGTTCTCGGCGCCCCGGGTGGCCGCCGCCGGGGCGGTGTGCTCCGCCGTGGAGGGTGTGCCGGGCGCGATGCGCGACACGCCGACACGGCGTGTCGGATCCATCCCCAGTGTCGGAGGTGCCGCCTACGGTCGTCGCTGTGGACAGTCGGCGTTCACAGCCTGCTGATGCCCGGAATTCAGCGGTTCTTCAGGGTCTGGACACCTCGTCGGCCTGTGGATGAATCGGTGGACAACCTGTGATCGGAGTGGGGAGTGCGGTGGAAAATCACACGGTTGTAACTACTACCCCTTGTGGTTGACCCCAATGTCGGCACCCATATGTAGTATTGAGGTCCCGGCGCCGGTGGGTGCTGGATTACTGGGGATTTGAGGGGAGAACAGGGTTCACATGGCCATCACCGTTTACACGAAGCCGTCGTGCGTGCAGTGCACCGCGACCTACCGCGCGCTGGACTCGAAGGGCATCGCCTACGAGGTTCACGACCTCTCGCAGGACCCGGAGGCGCTCGAGCAGGTCAAGGCGCTCGGCTACCTCCAGGCTCCCGTCGTCGTCACCGACGAGGGCCACTGGTCGGGCTTCCGTCCCGACAAGATCGACGAGCTCGCGTCCCGCCTGGCGTGAGTCATGGCGACCGCGACGCTCCATGGCAGCAGCGCGGTAGCCGCCGCGGATGACACCGCGCCCCTGCTCGTCTACTTCTCGAGCGTGTCCGGCAACACGGCGCGTTTCATCGAGAAGCTCGGCAGGCGGTCCGTCCGCATCCCCCTGAGAGCAGGCGAGCCGACGCCCCGCGTCGATGAGCCTTTCGTCCTGGTCACCCCCACCTACGGGGGAGGCCAGGGCCGGGGCGAGGAACACGGCGCCGTTCCGAAGCAGGTCATCCGCTTCCTGAACGACGCCCACAACCGCTCCTACATCCGCGGAGTCATTTCCGCGGGCAACACCAACTTCGGCGAGTCGTTCTGCCTCGCCGGCGAGATCATCAGCCGCAAGTGCCACGTGCCGCACCTGTATCGGCTGGAGCTTTTCGGCACGCCAGAAGACGTCGAGCGCATCAGCGAAGGACTGGAACGATGGTGGACACAGCACTGACCGAGACCCACTTCAAGACCGAGCCGAAGTTCGAGGGGATGGATTACCACTCCCTGAACGCGATGCTCAACCTGTACGACGCCGACGGGAAGATCCAGTTCGACGCCGACAAGCGCGCTGCGCGGGAGTACTTCCTGCAGCACGTGAACCAGAACACGGTGTTCTTCCACTCCCTCAAGGAGCGCCTCGACTACCTCGTCGAGAAGGAGTACTACGAGCCCGAGGTGCTGGGCAAGTACCCGTTCGCGTTCGTCGAGGAGATCCACCACCGCGCGTACGGCAAGAAGTTCCGGTTCGACACCTTCCTCGGTGCGTTCAAGTACTACACGAGCTACACGCTGAAGACGTTCGACGGCAAGCGCTACCTCGAGCGCTTCGAGGACCGTGTCGTCATGACCGCCCTCGGACTCGCCGACGGCGACCAGGACCTGGCGAACAACCTCGTGGACGAGATCATCTCGGGTCGCTTCCAGCCCGCCACGCCGACCTTCCTCAACACCGGCAAGGCCCAGCGCGGCGAGCTCGTCTCGTGCTTCCTGCTGCGCATCGAGGACAACATGGAGTCGATCGCCCGCGGCATCAACTCCGCGCTGCAGCTGAGCAAGCGCGGCGGCGGCGTCGCGCTGCTGCTGTCGAACATCCGCGAGGCCGGCGCCCCGATCAAGCAGATCGAGAACCAGTCCAGCGGCATCATCCCCGTCATGAAGCTCCTCGAAGACAGCTTCAGCTACGCGAACCAGCTGGGTGCGCGTCAGGGTGCGGGTGCCGTGTACCTCTCGGCGCACCACCCCGACATCATGAAGTTCCTCGACACCAAGCGCGAGAACGCCGACGAGAAGATCCGCATCAAGACGCTGTCGCTCGGTGTCGTCGTGCCTGACATCACGTTCGAGCTCGCCAAGAACGACGAGGACATGTACCTCTTCTCGCCGTACGACGTCGAGCGCGTCTACGGTGTGCCGTTCGGTGACATCTCGGTCAGCGACAAGTACCGCGAGATGGTCGACGACCCGCGTATCAAGAAGTCGAAGATCAACGCCCGCGAGTTCTTCCAGACCCTCGCGGAGATCCAGTTCGAGTCGGGCTACCCCTACATCATGTTCGAGGACACGGTGAACCGGGCCAACCCCATCAAGGGCCGGATCAACATGTCGAACCTGTGCAGCGAGATCCTGCAGGTCAACACCCCCACGACCTACAACGAGGACCTCTCCTACGCCCAGGTCGGCAAGGACATCTCGTGCAACCTCGGCTCGCTCAACATCGCGCTCGCGATGGACGGCGGCGACCTCGCCCGCACGGTCGAGACCTCGATCCGCGGCCTCACCGCGGTCAGCGACCAGAGCCACATCCGTTCGGTGCGCTCGATCGAGGACGGCAATGACCGGTCGCACGCGATCGGCCTCGGCCAGATGAACCTGCACGGCTTCCTCGCCCGCGAGCACATCCACTACGGCTCGCCCGAGGGTCTCGACTTCACGAACATCTACTTCTATACGGTGCTCTTCCACGCGCTGCGGGCGTCCAACCGCATCGCGATCGAGCGCGGGCAGACGTTCGAGGGCTTTGCCGATTCGACCTATGCGTCGGGTGAGTTCTTCGACAAGTACATCGACCAGGAGTGGGCGCCGCAGACGGCTCGCGTCGTCGAGCTGTTCGACGGCCACCACATCCCGACGCAGGACGACTGGCGCGAGCTGAAGGCCTCGGTGCAGCAGCACGGCATCTACAACCAGAACCTGCAGGCCGTGCCGCCGACCGGATCGATCTCGTACATCAACAACTCGACGTCGTCGATCCACCCGATCGCCTCGAAGATCGAGATCCGCAAGGAGGGCAAGCTCGGGCGCGTGTACTACCCGGCACCCTTCATGTCGAACGAGAACCTCGAGTACTACCAGGACGCCTACGAGATCGGCTACGAGAAGGTCATCGACACGTACGCCGCCGCCACGCAGCACGTCGACCAGGGGCTCTCGCTGACGCTGTTCTTCAAGGACACCGCCACCACGCGCGACATCAACAAGGCGCAGATCTACGCGTGGAAGAAGGGCATCAAGACCATCTACTACATCCGTCTGCGCCAGATGGCCCTCGAGGGCACCGAGGTCGAGGGCTGCGTCAGCTGCACGCTGTGAGCCCCCGCGACGAGAAGACGAGGAAGAACGGACGATGAGCGAGAAGCTCCAGCTCCTGAACAAGGTCCAGGCCATCAACTGGAACCGCATCGAGGACGACAAGGACGTGGAGGTGTGGAACCGCCTCACGGGCAACTTCTGGCTGCCCGAGAAGGTGCCGCTCTCCAATGACGTGCAGTCGTGGGCGACGCTGACCCCGGAAGAGCAGCAGCTCACGATGCGGGTGTTCACCGGCCTCACCCTGCTCGACACGATCCAGGGCACGGTGGGCGCGGTCTCGCTCATCCCCGACGCGCTGACCCCGCACGAGGAGGCCGTCTACACGAACATCGCGTTCATGGAGTCGGTGCACGCCAAGAGCTACTCGTCGATCTTCTCGACGCTGTGCTCCACGAAGGAGATCGACGAGGCGTTCCGCTGGTCGATCGAGAACGAGAACCTGCAGCGCAAGGCTCAGATCGTCATGGACTACTACCGCGGCGACGAACCCCTCAAGCGCAAGGTGGCCTCGACGCTGCTCGAGTCGTTCCTCTTCTATTCGGGCTTCTACCTGCCGATGCACTGGTCGAGCCGCGCGAAGCTCACCAACACCGCCGACATGATCCGCCTCATCATCCGCGACGAGGCCGTGCACGGCTACTACATCGGCTACAAGTTCCAGCGGGGACTCGAGAAGGTGGACGAGGAAACCCGTCAGGAGCTGAAAGACTACACCTTCTCGCTGCTGTACGAGCTTTACGACAACGAGGTGCAGTACACGCAGGACCTCTACGACGGCGTCGGTCTCACCGAGGACGTCAAGAAGTTCCTGCACTACAACGCCAACAAGGCGCTCATGAACCTCGGCTACGAAGCCATGTTCCCCTCGACGGTGACCAACGTCAGCCCGGCGATCCTCTCGGCACTGTCGCCCAACGCCGACGAGAACCACGACTTCTTCTCCGGCTCGGGCTCGTCGTATGTCATCGGCAAGGCTGTCGCGACCGAGGACGACGACTGGGACTTCTGATCCCGTCCGAACGGCGAGGGCCCCGCGAGTGTGACACTCGTGGGGCCCTCGCCGTCGGCGGAGGCGCTCAGGATGACGCCTTCGCGACCACGTAGTTCGCCACGAACGCTCCGCTCGTCGAGGGGTCCGGCCCCCACGTGATCACGACGCTCCACTGCGATGAGGCGAGGTGCTGCACGTGATTGCCGTCGGAGGAGAAGTCGCCGTCGAGTGAGTAGCCGGCGGACTTCAGCTTGTCTACGGCGCTGGTGATCGCGGCTTCGCTCGACGTCTGCACGATGATCGAGTAGCCGCCGTTGACGGACACCGAGGTCGTGATCTTGCCCTCGGGTGCGGGGATGTCGCTCGGCCACCCGGAGGGCAGAGAGCCGCTGGTGGAGACGTTGACGCCCGCATCGGCGGCGGCGGATGCGGCGGCGCTGGCGACTCCCGCAGCCTGGCTGGCGACGGCGGCTCCCTGCTGGACGAGCGCGGACACCTGTCCGCAGCCGGCGAGGGCGAACGCCACGGCGACGGTGGCGGGGAGGACGAGATAACGGGGTGACATCGGGACTCCTCATGCGTGTGGTGACGGGGGCGACGAGGCCGAGTGTTCCATGGGTGCATGGATCGCGCATGGGGAGAGTGGCGACTTCCGTCTGCCCGCGGGGCACCGTGCCACGGGCCGTGGGCCGGTCTAGCATGGCTGTCATGTCTGAACGCCCCCCCTTCAGCCCGGTGATCTCCCTGTTGACGATGTCGTCGATCTGGGACGGGCAGCTCGGCGCGGCGCTGAAGGACCTGGGTCTCACTACGCGGAAGTACGGTCTGCTGGCGCACATCCGGGCGACGCCGGGCATCTCGTTCAGTGAGCTGGCCCGCCGCTCCCAGATCACGGTGCAGACCGCCCACACTGCCGTCCGCGCGCTCGCCGATGACGGCATGGTCGCCGACGGCACGGCTCATGCCGGCTCGGCGTCCGATCTGCGCGTCACGGAGAAGGGTGACGCGGCCCTCGATGAGGCCGATGCCCGCCTCGCCCGCCTCGACCGCGACTTCGCGGCGGCGTTGCCGGCGTTGACGGACGCGCTGCAGGGGCTGCACGAGGAGCCGTTCGCAGGGATCCTTCAGGGTTCCTGAAGCCCTTCAGGTAGACTGAAGGATGTCGCGGGAGCCGCGGCATCCGATCTCTGCTGGAGGACCCGTGTTCCGCACCCCGTCCGCACTGTTCCGCGTGCTCGCGATCGCCGAGGCGATCACCTGGACGCTTCTGATCACCGCCCTGATCGTGCGGGCGACCACGGGGGTCGCGATCGCGGTGACGGTCGCCGGCGGCGTGCACGGCTTCGTCTTCCTGGCGTATGGCGCGACCGCCGTTCTCGTTGCGAAGAACCAGCGCTGGCATCCGCTGCGTGCCGTCGTGGCGATCGGGAGCGCGGTGATCCCCTACGCGACCATCCCGGCGGAGATCTGGCTGCACCGCACCGGCGCGCTCGCGGGGGACTGGCGGCTGCACGCGGGGAGCGACCCGCGCGACGAGCGGTGGCACGACCGCCTCATGCGTGCGATGCTTCGTCGCCCCGGACTTCTTGCGGCTCTGCTCGTGGTGGCGGTCGTCGTCATCTTCACGGGGCTGCTGATCGTCGGCCCGCCCGGCGGAAAGGCCTGATTCGGGCGATCGGCCCGAGCCGGCGGCGCGTCGGGCTCAGCGCCTGAGCCGGCCGGAAGACCCGCGCTGGGCTTACTTGGCGCGGGCGTGGATCGGGAGTGCGATCGCTGCCGACACCAGCAGGATGCCACCGAAGAAGATGATGGCCTGCAGGCCCGGCACCGCGAACGCGATACCGAAGCAGAACATGCCGAGCAGGAACAGCAGCAGCGCCACGATGAACATGGGTCTCCTTCGGGGGGATGGGACTTCCGACAGGATATCGGGCGCACGGCCCGCGCCGTGACCGGCGTGAGGCAAGCTTCCCCCATGACGACTCGACACGGAGACCTCTCCCTGGGCGTCGCAGGTGCCCTTGGCGCTGCGCGCATCGCGGACATCGCGGTGCGCGCGGAAGCCGCCGGCTTCGCGCGCCTCTGGGTGAACGACACCCCCGGCGGCGACGCGCTGGCGGGCCTGGCTGCCGCCGCCGAGCGCACGAGCAGCATCGGGCTCGCGACCGGCGTCGTGCCCATCGACCGGGTTCCCGCTCGCGGCCTTGCCGAGCGGGCGACGCAGATCGCCGGTGCCTCCGGCCGCCTCACGGTGGGGATCGGCTCGGGACGCCTGCGCGAGGGTGCGCTCGCGCAGGTCGCCGCGGCGATCGGCGAGTTGCGCGAAGCCGGGGTGCCCGTGCTCGTCGGCGCGCTGGGACCACGGATGCGGCGGCTCGCCGTGACCGCCTCCGACGGCGTGCTGCTCAACTGGCTCACGCCACGAGCCGCGGCGGATCAGACCGCTGCGCTGCACGAGATCGCGCCCGACGCGCGCGTCGCGCTCTACGTGCGGTGGGCGCTCGAGCCGGCCGCCCGCGCCCGGCTCGACGACGAGGCATCCCGGTACGACCAGGCGCCGGGATACGCCGAGAACTTCGCCCGGCTCGGGTTCCGCGCCCACGACACCGTCCTCGCACCCGACTCGGCCGATGCGCCGGGGCGGGTGAGGGCCTATCGCGAGGCGCTGGACGAGGTGGTGCTGCGTGCGATCACCCCGACCGACGCTCCTCATGAGTTCGCGGCGCTCATCGATCGCGCGGGGCGATGGCTGGCAGACGCGTGACGGGGTGAGGGGGCGGATGCCGCGGCATCCGCCCCCTCACCCCGTTCTCAGACCCGCGCGCCCGCCGCGGGTGCCGCCGCCCGCCGTGCAGCGTCGATGCGGTCGAGCTCGTGGAGCGAGGTGCCGCGGGTCTCCCGCATCGTGAGCACGGTCACGAGCGTCACGATCGCGGCGATACCGAGGTAGATCGCCACCGGCAGGGGCGAGCCGAACGACGTCAGCAGCGCGGTCGCGATGATCGGTGCGAGCGAGCCGGCGACGATCGAGGTGACCTGGTAGCCGAGCGACACCCCCGAGTAGCGCATGCGCGTGGGGAAGAGCTCCGCCATGATCGCGGGCTGCGGGGCGTACATGAACGAGTGGATGACGAGACCGAGGCAGATCGCGAGCACGATGACGAACGGGTCGCGCGTGTCGAACATCGGGAACGCGATGAATCCCCACGCGATCGCGAACACGGCGCCGATCGCGTAGACGGGCTTGCGGCCGATGCGATCCGACAGTCCTCCCACGATCGGGATGACGATCGTGTGCACGATGTGGGCGACGACCAGCAGGGTGAGGATCTCGGCCGTGTCCATGCCGAGCGCCACCTTGAGGTAGGTGATCGAGAAGGTCACGACGAGGTAGTACATGATGTTCTCCGCGAAGCGCAGGCCCATCGCGGTCACGACGCCACGGGGGTACCGACGCAGCACCTCGAACACGCCGTACCGCGTGTCATTGGCCGCTGCCGCCTCACGCGCCTGCACGAAGATGGGAGCGTCGTCGACGCGGGTGCGCACGTAGTACCCGATCGCGACGATCACGACCGACAGCCAGAACGAGACGCGCCAGCCCCAGCCGAGGAACGCCTCGGGCGTGAGCGTGCGGCTGAGCACGAGCAGCACGATCGTGGCGAGCAGATTGCCGATCGGCACGGCCGCCTGGGGGAACGACGCCCAGAAGCCGCGGCGACGGTCGGGGGAGTGCTCGGCGACGAGCAGCACGCCGCCGCCCCATTCGCCGCCGACGGCGAAGCCCTGCAGGAATCGCAGGATCACCAGCAGCGCGGGAGCGAGGTAGCCGACCTGCTCGAAGGTGGGGAGGCATCCCATCAGGAACGTCGTGACGCCGACGAGGATGATCGCGAGCTGCAGCAGCTTCTTGCGGCCGTACTTGTCGCCGAAGTGTCCGAAGACGATGCCGCCGAGAGGGCGGGCGATGAAGCCGATCGCGTAGGTCACGAAGGCGGAGATGATGCCCGCGTACGGGTCGTTCGACGGCGGGAACATGACGACGTTGAACACGATCGTCGCGGCGGTGGCGTAGAGGAAGAACTCGTACCACTCGGCGACGGTGCCCGCCATCGATGCGGTGACGACCTTGCGTAGTCCGCTGGTCTTCGGTTCTGCGGGGGATGCGGCAGATGCCATGCGCTGATACCTCCTTGTAGGCGCAGGTGCGACGGATGTCGCGGCCCGAAATTACCTGAAAGTCAATTCAGGTTTCAAGATCGGATGCCGCGTGTCGCCGTCCCCTGGATGAGAGTTCTCTCATCGACCCCTCGACATCGGCCGCTCGCCGCAGTGGAATGGGGTCATGCGCGTTGCAGCCCGATGGCTCCTCGGCGTCGCGATGGTCGTCGCCGGCGTCTCCCACCTCACGTTCCTGCGGTCGGACTTCCGAGCTCAGGTGCCCGAGACGATCGCCGAGCTGTCGCCGCTCGACGAGGATCAGATCGTGCTCGCATCGGGCGTGGTCGAGATCGCCCTCGGCACCGCCGTGCTCGCGGCCCGGCGCCGACGCGGACTCGTGGGCGCGGTGCTCGCCGCCTTCTTCGTGGCCGTGTTCCCCGGCAACCTCGCCCAGTTCGCCAACCAGCGCAGCGCGTTCGGGCTCGACACCGACGCGAAGCGGTTCATCCGACTTCTCTTCCAGCCGATCCTCGTGGTCTGGGCGCTGTGGGCGACGCGCCGCGGGTGAACGGGGGCGCCGCACCCATCGGCCGAGCGGCCGGCGCTCGGGGGCGGCTCAGCGCTTCGCGTCGACCAACCGGATACGCACGATGTTGTCGGTCTCGTCGAGCTCCGCGATCTCTGGATGCGCCGACACGAACTCGCTGAAGCTGCGGTGTCCGAGCGCCTTCTCGCTGAACGACGGGTCGAGGCGCAGCAGCAGCGCCTTCACGGCCGACGCGTGCTGCCACTGCGACGGGTCCTTGTCGTTCTCAAGGCGCAGCGCGCGTTCGAGCAGCTCGGCGGCCGGGTCGACCTGGCGCTTGCGGGCGCGCGGGCGTGAGGGAGCGGCATCCTTCTTCTGCTCGGGAGCCGCGACCCCCGGAAGCGAGTCGTACGAGTCGAAGCGGTCGCACGCGGCGGCCAGAGACTTCGCGGTCGATCCCGCCACCCCGACGCCGACCACGAAGCGTCCCAGGCGCTTGCAGCGCTGCGCGAGCGGCACATAGTCCGAGTCGCCCGCCGCGATCACGACGTGGGTGAGGTCGGGCAGGCGGAACATGTCCTCGACGGCGTCGACCGCGAGCCGGATGTCGGCGCCGTTCTTGCCGTAGGCGGCCGCGGGGAACAGCTGCACGAGATCGACCGCGCGCGCGACGAGCTGCGAGCGATACTCGGCGTTCACCGGGGCGGACCAGTCGGCGTAGGCGCGCACGAGCACCAGCGTGCCGAAGGACGTCGCATAGTCGATGATCGCGCCGATGTCGACGGTGGCGGCGGCGAGACGTTCGGCGACCTCGGTGTCGCCCGTACCCTCCGCGATGCGGGTGCGGTCGCGGCTGTACGAGCCGCGGCCGTGCACCCGGTCGTACCAGCTGATGACGATGTTGTCGAAGTCGAGGTACACCGCCACGCGGGGCGTCGTGGAGTCGGGCATCAGCTCTCCCCGGGGTAGCTCACGCCGAGCTGCGAGCGGATGTCATCGAGCGCCGCCATGATCGCCACCGTCTCGTCGATCGGCAGCAGATCGCTGTCGCGCCCGCCGTCCGCGATGATGCGCTCGGCGGCCAGTGCCTGGTACTGCATGCCGCGCCCCGTGACGCGGTTCTCCCACGTCTCGGCGACCGTTCCGTCGGGGAGGGTGAGGCGCGCGGTCGTCGGCGTGTACCAGACGTGGTCGATGTCGATGCGGGCAGCGGTGCCGATGACGTGCGCGACGTTCGGGCCGGCGGCCCGCGACGACGACAGCGTCGTCGCGATCGCGCCGCCGGCATGGGTCGAGATCGTGGCGACCTCGGTGTCGGCGCCCGTCTCGCCCAGGCGTCCGCGGGCGACGAGGGAATCCGGTGCGCCCAGCAGATCCCACGCGAACGAGATCGGGTAGATGCCGAGGTCGAGCAGGGCGCCCCCGCCGAGCGCGAGCGCGTTGATGCGGTGCGACGGATCGGTCGGCAGCGACTGCGTGTGGTCGGCCGTCACCGTGCGCACCTCCCCCAGCCGGCCGCCGCGCACGAGCTTGCGCACCCAGGCCATGTGCGGCAGATAGCGGGTCCACATGGCTTCCATCGCGAGCACGCCCGCCGAGCGCGCCGCGTCGCGTACGGCGGCCGCCTGCGCGGCATCCTGGGTGAACGCCTTCTCCACCAGCACGTGCTTGCCGTGCGCGATCGCCGCGAGGGCGTTCTCGGCGTGCAGCGGATGCGGCGTCGCGACATAGACGATGTCGACGTCCGGGTCTGCGACCAGCTCCTCATAAGACCCGTGCGCCCGCGGGATCTCGAACCGCTCGGCGAACCGCGCCGACGACTCGGCCGCGCGCGAGCCCACAGCCGCGACGTCCAGGCCCGCGTGCCGAAGGTCGGAGGTGAAGGATGTCGCGATCCCACCGGTCGCGAGGATGCCCCATCGAAGCCCGCTCATGCGTCGAGCGTAGCCCTGCGGCATCCTCTGGCGCGCGGTCGTAGGCTCGGGGGGTGACCACTGCGATCGACAGGTTCATCGAGCTGCTGCGCATCCCGACCGTGTCGTCGGTCGACGAGGAGAACGTCGACTGGGGGGTCTTCGCGACGTTCCGCTCCGCACTCGTCAAGCTCTACCCTCTCGTGCACGAACGGCTCGAGGTGGAGCTGGTCGCCGGCCACGCGCTGCTGATCCGCTGGCCGGGACTCAGCTCCGGCGCCCCGCTCGTGCTCATGGCGCACCAGGACGTCGTGCCCGCAGACCCCGCCGAGTGGACGACCCCGCCCTTCTCTCCGACGGTGTTCGGCGAGGGCGAGGACGAGACGATCCGTGCGCGTGGCGCGATCGACGACAAGGGGGCGCTGGTCGCGATCCTCGAGGCCGTCGAGGCCCTGCTCGCCGACGGATTCTCGCCCGCGCGAGACGTCTACCTCGCCTTCGGGCACAACGAGGAGACCGCGGGCGACGGCGCCGGCGCGATCGTCGCCGTGCTCGACGAACGCGGCGTGCGGCCAGGACTCGTGCTCGACGAGGGCGGCGCCGTCGTCGAGGGCGTGCTGCCGGGCGTCACGCGGCCGACCGCGATGATCGGCGTCGCCGAGCGCGGCGTCATGACCCTCACGCTCACCGTCGCCGAGGCCGGCGGGCACGCCTCCACACCGCCGCGGATGCCCGCGACCGCTCGGCTCGCGCGCGCGATCGATCGTCTGCGCCGAACCCCGTTCCGCACTCGCATCACCCCGCCCGTGCGCGCGATGTTCGCCACGGCCGCGCAGGCGGCGCCGCCGGCGCTCGCCGCCGTGTTCCGCTCGCTCGGGTGGACGGGGCCTGTGCTCTCCCGGGCGCTGGCACTCCTCGGCCCCGAGACGAACGCGCTGGTTCGCACCACGGCCGCCGTCACCGAGCTGAGCGGGGCGACGGGCGAGAACGTGCTCGCCACGCGCGCCAGAGCGGTCGTCAACATCCGCCTTCTCCCGGGCGACACGGTCGAGGGAGTCACCCGACACGTGCGTCGCGCCGTGCGCGACGACCGGGTCGAGGTCGAGGTGTTCCGCGCGTCGAACCCGTCGCCGGTCTCGCCGTGGCGCGGTGAGCCGTGGCAGCGTCTCTCGGCCGCCGTCCGGTCGGCTCTCGGTGACGGCGTGCTGGCGACCCCGTACGTGCAGTTGGGGGCGAGCGACTCGCGGTTCTTCACCGCGATCAGCGAGCACGTCTACCGGTTCACGCCGTTCCACCTGACGCGCGCGGAGCGCGACTGCCTGCACGCTCCCGACGAGCGCATCCGCGTGCAGGTCTGGCTGCGCGGGATCGAGTTCTACCGCGACCTGCTGCGCGCGAGCTGACGTCGAAGCCGGCGGCGGGATCGCGCCGGAGGCTGCGCGGCCGCCCGGCCGGGCCCGGGTCGCCGCGGCGGTCGGGTCTCAGCCGAGCGCCTGCACCAGGTCGGCGATGATCTCGTCGGGATCCTCGAGGCCGATCGACAGTCGCACGGTGGTCTCGGAGATGCCCGCCGCGGCTCGCTGGTCGGGCGTCAGGTGGCTGTGGGTCATGGACGCCGGGTGGGCGACCATGCTGCGCGCGTCGCCGATGTTCGCGACGAGCCGCAGCAGCCGCAGCCGCTCGACGAACTGCTCGACGAGGGCGAAGTCGCCGTCGGCGTCCCCGGTCGAGACGAGGTCGACGGAGAACACGGATGCCGCACCCCGCGGAAGGTACGCGAGGGCCGCCGCGTGCCACGGGCTGTCGGGGAGCGACGGATGGTGCACCTTCGCGATGCGTGGGTGGTCGGCGAGGGCGGACGCGACCTTCTCGGCGCTCTCGCTGTGCCGGCCGAGCCTCAGGTCGAGGGTCTCGACGCCCTGCAGCAGCTGGAAGGCGCTCGTCGCCGACAGCGTCGGACCGAGGTCGTGCACGTACTTCGTCTTGATCAGTGCGATGAAGGGCGACCCCCGCTCGCCGAACCGTTCGACGAGGCTGCCGCCGCCGGTGCGCGCGTAGGGCGCGGTCAGCTGCGGCCAGCGCTCGGGGTGCGCCGTGAAGTCGAACGTGCCGAGGTCGACGATCACGCCGCCGAGGGTCGAGCCGTGACCGCCGAGGAACTTCGTCGCCGAGTGCACGACGATGTCGGCGCCGAATTCCTTCGGGCGCTGCAGGGCCGGGGTCGCCACGGTGTTGTCGATCACGAGCGGAAGCCCCGCCGCGTGGGCGACCTCGGCGACCTCGCTCACCCGCAGCACCTGGGCGAGGGGGTTCGCGACCGACTCCGCGAACAGCACGCGCGTCGTCGGACGGATGGCCGCGCGCCAGGCGTCGATGTCGTCCTGGTCGACGAACGTCACCTCGATGCCCCAGTCGGGGAACGTGTCGTGCAGCAGGTCGACGGTGCCGCCGTAGAGCTGGCTGGCGGCGACGATGTGCTGTCCCTGGTGCACGAGGGCGAGGAGGGAGAGAGCGACAGCGGCCTGTCCCGAGGCGACGCTTGCGGCAGCGATGCCGCCCTCGAGAGCGGCGATGCGCTCCTCGAGCACGAGCACGGTGGGGTTTGCAGCGCGCGAGTAGATGTCGCCGTTCTTGCGCAGTGCGAACAGGTCACGCGCTTCGGCGAGCGAGGAGAACGCGAACGCGGCGGACTGGTAGATCGGCGGCACGGCGGTGTGCACCTCGGTGCGCGGGTCGTAGCCCGCCTGCACCTGGGCCGTCGCGAGCGAGCGTTCGGGAAGCGTCATGCGCTCATTGTCGCGGCTCGATCTTGGTGCCGCACCTTCGTGTGTCCGCGCGTGTCAGGAGTCGCCGGCGAGGGCTTTGACGATGCGCGGGAGAGAGACCGACTCGGCCGTGCCGAGGCGCTGGGCGAACAGGCTCACCCGCAGCTCCTCGAGCAGCCACCGCGCCCGCACGAGCGGGGCCGGCGCACCGGGCGGCAGCGGTAGCGTGCCGCCCGCCTCGGCGTAGGCGGTTGCCGCGCGCTCGAACTCGGTCTGGCGCTGCCGGTCGCGGCCGGGGTTGTCGCCGAGGGCGGCGAGGCGGCCGAGAGACCCCTGGAGGTAGCGGGGGAGATGGGCGAGACGGTCGAGGCCGGTCGCCGAGACGAACCCGGGGTGCACGAGGCCGGCCAGCTGGCCGCGCACATCGGCGAGCGGGGCGATGAGGGTGATCGACGTCTGCGCCTTGAGCGCCCGCTCCACGTCGCGCGCGAGCACCAGGATGCGCGCGGTGAGCGAGACGGCGGCGAACAGCGCATCGGTCACCTCGGACGAGAACGCGTCGCGCGCGGCGGTGAAGGCCTCGCGAGTGCGGATGCCGCCGGGGTGCCGCGCGATCACGGCGTCGGCGACGGCGCCGCGGGCATCCTCGACGAGCGCCCGGGCGCTCGGGTAGGGCGATGCGGCAAGGGCGAGCTTCTCGGTGGCGGTGAGGTGCTCGAGCACGTAGGCGGCGGGGGAAGGTACGGCGAGCAGCAGCAGTCGCCGCACACCGTCACGCGTGGCGCGGGCGGCGGCCTCCGGCGTCGCCTGGATGCGCAGCGCCACGCTCTCGCCCTCATCGACGAGCGCGGGGTAGCCGCGCACCGTGCCACCGGCGACCCGGCTGTCGACGAGCTCGGGCAGCACGTCGAGGTCGAAGTCGGTGAGACCGGCGCGTTCGACGAAGCCGCCCGCGACGGGCCCCGTCTGGCGGGGTCCGGGAACGGGTGCGGATGCCGCGGCCTGTGGCCCGCGCGCGAGGGATCGCGCGACCGAGGAGCGCGCGCGGTCGGCGAGGCGGGACTGCAGGTCGGCGAGGTCGCGTCCGCTGCCGACCGCGCGGCCGCGATCGTCGACGACGCGGAACGACACGGCGAGGTGGGCGGGCACGCGGTCGAGCTCGAAGTCGGCGCCCGACACCGGCTGGCTGGCGACGCGTCGGATGCGGTCGGCGAGCGCCTCGGCGAGGGAGCGCGCCGGGAGTCCGTCGTGGTGTTCGGGGGCGTCGGCGGCGATCTCCTCGGCGAACCGCGCGGCGAAGTCGGCGGCCGGCACGACGTGGCGGCGGATGACCTTGGGGAGGGCGCGGATGAGGGCCGCGATCAGCTCGTCGCGCATCCCGGGCACCTGCCAGTCGAAGCCCGCGGGCTGGAGCGAGGCGAGCAGGGCGAGCGGCACGATCGCCGTCACGCCGTCGTCGGGAGCGCCCGGCTCGAAGCGGTAGGCGAGCTGCAGCACCTGGTCGCCCTGCGTCCACCGCGCGGGGAAGTCGCCGGCGGCGGCCGTGCCCGACCCGTCGAGCAGGTCGTCCTCACGCAGGTCGAGCAGGTGCGGCGTGCGGGACGCGGCATCCTTCCACCACGTCTCGAACGAGCGCAGGTCGAACACGTCGCGCGGGATGCGGGCGTCGTAGAACGCGAACACCGCCTCGTCGCCGGCGAGGATGTCGCGTCGACGCTCGCGCTCTTCGACCTTCTCGAGTCGGCGTCGCAGATCGAGGTTGCGTCGAGCGAAGGCGGTGAGCGTCTTGCCCAGGCGTGTCGGGTCCCAGTCCTCCTCGACGAGCGCGTGCCGCACGAACAGCTCCCGGGCGAGGTCCCGATCGAACCGGGCCAGCTGCACCCGGCGGCGCGGGATGATCTCGACCCCGAACAGCGTCACCTTCTCGGCTGCGACGGCGGCGCCGGCGTCCTTCGACCAGTGCGGGTCGCTGAGCTGACGTTTCGCGAGGTCGCCCGCGAGGGCCTCCGCCCAGGCGGGATCGATCGCCGCGGCCGTGCGGGCGTACAGCCTGCTCGTCTCGACCAGCTCGGCCGCCATGACCGCGTCGGGGGCCTTGGCCCTCACGCCCGAGCCGGGGAAGATCGCGAAGCGCGCCCCCCGCGCCCCGCGGTACTCGGCCGCCGGACGGCGTCCCTTCGGCGGTGCGGAGCCGGCGAGCCGGTCGTCGCGGATGCCGATGTGGGACAGGAGCCCCGCGAGGATGGCCGTGTGCACAGCCACCGGGTCGGCCGCGGCATCCGTCGTCCTGTGCGTCCCGCCGATCTGCGCGCTCAGCTGCCGGTGCACGTCGAACCACTCGCGCACCCGCACGTAGTTCAGGAACTCGGCCCGGCACGCGCGGCGGAACGCGCTCGAGCCGAGCGCGGACTGCTGGGCCCGCAGGTGTCGCCAGAGGTTCAGGAGCGTGAGGAAGTCGCTCGTCGGGTCGGTGAAGCGGGCGTGTTGCCGGTCGGCCTCCTCGCGGCGCTCCTCGGGGCGTTCGCGGACATCCTGGATCGACAGGCCCGCGACGATTGGCAGCACGTCGGCGACGACGCCGGTGCGCTCCGCCTCGATGAGCATGCGGGCGAAGCGCGGGTCGATCGGGAGGCGGGAGAGCCGGGTGCCGACCTTCGTGAGACGGATGCCGTCGCGGGACCGGGTCACGGCACCGAGCTCGACGAGCAGGTCGACCGCCGCCGTGACCCCGCGGGAGTCCGGCGGGGTGAGGAACGGGAACTCGGCGATGTCGCCGAAGCCGAGCGCCAGCATCTGCAGCACGACCGACGCGAGCGAGGTGCGCAGCACCTCGGGTTCGGTGAACTCGGGCCGGCGATCGAAGTCGGCCTCCGCGTAGAGCCGGATGGCGACGCCCGGCGCCGTGCGGCCCGCGCGGCCCGAGCGCTGCTGCGCCGACGCCTGCGAGATCGCCTCGATCGGCAGGCGCTGCACCTTCGACCGGGCGCTGTAGCGCGAGATGCGGGCGGTGCCGGTGTCGACGACATAGCGGATGCCCGGAACGGTGAGGCTCGTCTCGGCGACGTTGGTCGAGAGGATGACACGGCGTCGGAGTCCTGCGACGGTCGACGGCTCGAACACCCGGTGCTGCTCCGCGGCCGACAGACGCCCGTACAACGGCAGCACCTCGGTCGGCGAGCGGTCGCTCGCGAATGCGGCGCGCACGGCATCGGCCGCATCGCGGATCTCCGCCTCGCCGGGGAGGAACACGAGCACGTCGCCGCGGGGCTCGGCATCGAGCTCGCGCAATGCCGCCACGATCGCGGACACCTCGTCGGCGTCGCCGGGGAGAGAGGACGCACCCTCGTCGTCGGCATCGTCCGCATCGTCCGGGAGTTCGGCGACGAGAGGGCGGTACCGCACCTCGACCGGGTAGGTGCGGCCGGACACCTCGATGACGGGCGCGGGGGAGCCCGCGGCATCCGAGAAATGACGCGCGAAGCTCTCGGGGTCGATCGTCGCCGACGTCACGATGACCTTCAGGTCGGGACGCTGCGGGAGGATGCGTCGCAGGTAGCCGAGCAGGAAGTCGATGTTGAGCGAGCGCTCGTGCGCCTCGTCGATGATGATCGTGTCGTAGCGGCGCAGCAGCCGGTCGCGGTGGATCTCGTTGAGCAGGATGCCGTCGGTGACGAGCGCGATGCGGGTATCATCGGTCACCTGGTCGGTGAAGCGCACCTTGTATCCGACGAGACCGCCGACCTCGACCCGCAGCTCCTGCGCGATGCGTTCGGCGATCGTCCGCGCCGCGAGCCGGCGGGGCTGCGTGTGGGCGATGCTCTCGCGGCCGAGCTCGAGGCAGATCTTCGGCAGCTGGGTGGTCTTGCCGGAACCGGTCGCGCCCGCGACGATGACGACCTGGTGGTCGCGGATCGCTGTTGCGATCTCGTCCCGCGCGGCGCTGACGGGCAGCTCGGCCGGGTAGACGATGACGGGCTGCGCGGGGGGCATGGCCGTCACATCCTACCGGCGGGGACGCCCGCCGCCGGCGGGGTCGTCGTCGTCGACCGCGCCTTCGTTCAGTGCAGCGACGAAGCCGTCGAGTGCGCGGGCGAGGGCGTCGCGCTCGACGTCCGAGAGGCTGGCCGCGGCCTCGAGCTGGTGCTCGTGCGCGGCCCGCAGCACCTTTCGCACCGGGGAGTCGGCGGGGATGGTGGGTTCCAGCACGATGCTGCGCCGGTCGCTCGGGTGCGCCGCGCGGCGGAGCAGCCCGGTGTTCTCGAGCCGGTCGATGATGGCCGTCGCTGCCGCGCTCGATGCGTCGAGGGTGCGGGCCACCTCGCTCGGGGTGACAGCGTGCCGCGCCTCCTCCGCGTCGAGCAGCAGCCGCACGAGATCGAGGTCGCGTCCGCCGAGCCCGAGGCGCCGCCGCACGTCACGCTCCGCGTCGCCGAGTGCGCGCTGCATACCCGCGAGCGAGCGCAGCAGTCGCTCGGGGTCCGTCGTGTACGCGCTCACGTCGCCGCCTCCTCGCGGGGCAGTCTACCCGCGATGGTTTGCTGATTTAGCTAATCTAGTGAGATACTCAGGGAGCGAACGAAGGGATGACTCATGGGCACCATGTTCTACGGCAACGGGGGCGGCATCCAGGTCGACGACCGCACCCTCGAGCACCTGCGACTCGCCGTCGCCACCCGTCTGAGACGTGGGGAATCGTTCATGGTGAGCATGCCGGTGGATGAACCCGGCCTCGGATCTCGGCGCAATCTCTGGGTGTCGCCGGCCATCCCGCTGCAGTTCATCGCGGCCGGCAGCAGGATGCCCTCGCTCAACCGGCTCTGGATCCAGGCGATGGGCGAGAGCGAGGACTCGACCGGCACTCTGACGGTGATGCCGGAGGCCGAGGCGGCGTCGTACCTCGAGCGCAAGCACCTGCGCACCATGAACCAGCTGGCGCCCCACGACGACGCGCCACGCGAGATGCGCGTCGCCGGGTGAGACGCATCCCTCGCCTCTATCATCGGAGCATGCCCACCACCGAGTTCGACGACAGCGGGTACTGGTACGCCGACACGGAGGACGCGCGTCGCGCGCGAGCCGTCCACCTGCTGCAGGCGTTCCGTCTCTACCGCGCCGCCGAGGTTGCCATGCGTCGTCGCACGCGCGAGGCGATGTCGATGGGCGAGAACGACCTGCTCGTGCTGCGCTACCTGCTCAAGGCCCAGCAGGAGGGCCGTTCGGTCTCGCCCGGTGAGCTGTCCCGCTACCTCGGCACCTCGACCGCCGCAGTCACCGCGATCATCGACCGACTCGAGCGCTCGAACCATGTGCGGCGGGAACGCCATGAGAGTGATCGCCGCAGCATCTACGTCGTGCCGACCGCGGAGAGCGACGACGAGGTGCGTCGCACCCTCGGTGACATGCACGACCGCATGCTCGACGCGGTCATCGACCTCAGCCCCGACGACACCCTCGTGGTGCTCGACACGCTCGCCCGCCTGCAGGCCGCGGTCGATCAGGTGCAGCCCGGAGCCCACGCGGGCGCCCGACGCTGAGAACGCGGCCCGCGGGTCGTTCACGAGTCGTGTAGCCAATCCAGTTTCCTACCCGACGGACATTCGACCCGCGACAGGCGGGCTGGGAGGATGACAGCGTGACCCCCGATTCCGAGCTGCCGTTCGTCGTGGACGGTTACGAGCTCACCTCCTACGCGGGCAGCGTCGATCGGCTCCTCGCCCGCCACCCGGCGAGGTCCCGCACCGAGATCGAGGCCGTTCTGGCGCGCGAGCACGACGCGTTCACGGGCGGGCGCCCTGTCGCCATCCCCGTCGCCGTGGAGAACGGTGCTGACGAGGTGCTCTCGCTCCGCGAAGACGACGCGGCCGACGGCGCCGTCGCCTGACGGTCGCGCCGCGGCATCCGATCCACCCGCGTCGAGCCCCGCGGGTTCATCCGTGCTGGGTCAGATCCAGCTCTGCATCCAGTTGTGCAGGCGCCAGAAGTCGTAGGGCACCGGCATGGCCGTCCACACCGGGTACCAGAAAGCCGACAGCACGACGGCGACCCCGAGGAAGACGAGGACCACGCCCTGCCCCGAGCGTCGCCGGGCGGGAGAGGCATCCGAACCGCCCGCGATGTCGCGCGCGGCCAGGGCGACCGCGATGACGAGGAAGGGCAGCATCACGATCGTGTAGAACTGGAAGATCGTGCGGTCGGGGTAGAGCAGCCACGGCACATACGTCGCGATGATCCCGACGAGCACGAAGCCCGCCGCCGCATCCGGTCTCCGAACGAACCGCACCAGCAGATAGATCGCGGCGGCGATTCCCGCCCACCAGATAAGCGGGTTCGGGATGCTCGAGATCGCCTGCACGCCGTTCGCCCCCTGCTCCCAGTACATCGAGGTGGGGCGGATGAGCAGCGGCCACTCCCAGGCCGGGCTCTGATAGCTGTGCGGGGTGTGCAGGTTCACGTTGAAGCCGTACATCGCGCCGTGGTACACCCACAGGTTCTGCAGCGGCTGCGGCAGGAGCGCGGCGAGCCCCGCAGGCGGCGCGCCCGAGTACTGCCGGTCGTAGCCGCCGGCGGTCACGAGCCACCCCGTCCACGAGACGACGTAGACGACGAGGGCGACAGGCAGCATCAGCACCGCAGACCAGAGCCCCTGCCGCACGGCGTCGAGGTGCCACATCCGGATGCCGAGACGCCACCGGGCGACCGCGTCGGAGATGACCACGTAGACACCGAGCGCGGCGATGACGTACAGCCCCGACCACTTCACGGCCGTCGCCGCGCCCGCTGCGGCACCGGCCGCGAGCAGCCACGGGCGGTTCCACAGCAGCCGGCCCCACGCGCTCGGCCGGTCGGGGTCCCGGGCGCCCAACCGGCGATCGCACCACGCGCGGTCGAGGAGGACGAACCAGAACGCGAGGATCACGAAGAACGTGAGGATGCCGTCGAGGAGCGCCACCCGGCTCATCACGATCGCGAGCCCGTCGATCGCCATCAGCAGCGACGCGATCGTGGCCGCGGCCACCGACCGGGTGAGCGCCTTCGTGACGAGGTAGACCAGCAGCACGGTGGCCGTGCCGAGCAGCGCGACCGAGAATCGCCAGCCGAACGACGACGCCGGGCCGAAGATCCACATGCCGAGTCCGATGATCCACTTGCCGAGCGGAGGATGCACGACGAAGCTGCCGGACGTCTCGTAGTCGTCGGTCACGCCCTGCTCGAACGCGCCGTTCGCGTTGGCGGGCCAGTTGGCGGGGTAGCCCAGGTTCCACTGGCTCCATGCGTCCTTGACGTAGTAGGTCTCGTCGAAGACGATCGCGTGCGGGTTCTGCAGGTTCCAGAAGCGCAGCACGGCCGCGAGGAGGGTCACCAGCAGCGGCGCCAGCCACGAGATCCGACGCTGCAGGGCGGCATCGGCGCGCACGCGCATCGCCCACCGGTCGTAGCGGGAGAGGGGTGCGTTCTCGAGGAGGGGCGGCGCGGTGCGGCTCACGGGCACCAGCCTATGCTGGGGCGGTGTTGAAGCTCGCGGCGACTCCGATCGGCAACCTCGGCGACGCGTCGTCGCGGCTGCGAGAAGTGCTCGAGGCCGCCGAGGTCATCTGCGCAGAGGACACCCGCACCGCCCAGCGCCTGCTCGCCGGCCTCGGCATCGAGAACCGCCCGCGGCTGATCGCGGTGCACGACCACAACGAGAAGCAGAAGGCCGCCGAGGTCGCGGCGCTCGCCGCGACCCGAGAGGTCGTGCTGCTCAGCGACGCGGGTATGCCGACAGTCAGTGACCCGGGCTACGCCGTGGTCGCCGAGGCCGTCGCACAGGGCGTCGAGCTCACCGTCATCCCCGGTCCGTCCGCCGTCGTCACCGCCCTCGCGCTCGCCGGCCTCCCGACCGATCGGTTCACCTTCGAAGGCTTCGTGCCGCGAAAGAGCGGGGAGCGGGCGTCGGCGTTCGGCGCGCTCGCCGGCGAGCGCCGCACGATGGTGTTCTTCGAGGCGCCGACCCGCCTGGCTGCGACGCTCGCCGACATGGGCGCGGCGTTCGGCGGAGACCGCCGCGCGGCCGTGTGCCGCGAGCTCACGAAGCTGCACGAGGAGGTCGTACGCGGCGGCCTCGCCGAGCTCTCCGCCTGGGCGGAGGCGGGCGTGCGCGGGGAGTGCGTCGTGGTGGTCGCGGGTGCGGTGCCGGTCTCCGTCTCCCTCGACGACGCCGTCGCGCGGGTGGTCGAGCTCGACCGGGCGGGAACCCGATTGAAGGATGCCGCGACCGCCGTCGCCGCCGAGACGGGACTCGCCTCCCGCGACCTGTACCAAGCGGCCCTCGCGCGCCGCGGCTGAAGAGGCCGTCACAACGGCGAGGAGGGGCATCCGGCCCTTCTAGAATCTATGGGTGACGTCCGGTTCCTCCTTCTACATCACGACGCCGATCTATTACCCGAGCGATGTGCCGCACATCGGCCACGGGTACACGACCGTCGCGGTGGACACCCTTGCCCGCTGGCACCGCCAGGCGGGCGATGACACCTGGATGCTGACGGGCACCGACGAGCACGGGCAGAAGATGCTGCGCGCCGCGGCCGCCAACGGCGTCACCCCGCAGGAGTGGGTCGACAAGCTGGTCGGCGAGGCGTGGTTCCCGCTGCTGACGACCCTGGACGTTTCGAACGACGACTTCATCCGCACCACCCAGGAGCGGCATGAGGAGGGCGTCAAGCGTTTCGTGCAGGCCATCTACGACCGCGGCTACATCTACGCCGGCGAGTACGAGGCGCTGTACTGCGTGGGCTGCGAGGAGTTCAAGCCCGAGAGCGAGATCGTCGACGGCACCGGTCCGTTCGAGGGTCTGAAGGTCTGCGCGATCCACTCCAAGCCACTCGAGCTGCTGCAGGAGAAGAACTACTTCTTCAAGCTCAGCGAGTTCACCGAGCCCCTGCTGAAGCTCTACAAGGACAACCCCGACTTCATCCGTCCCGAGTCGGCGCGCAACGAGGTCATCTCCTTCGTGCGCTCGGGCCTGAAGGACCTGTCGATCTCGCGCTCCGCGTTCGACTGGGGCATCAAGGTGCCGTGGGACGACACCCACGTCATCTACGTGTGGGTCGACGCGCTGCTGAACTACGCGACCGCCGTCGGCTACGGCGCCGACGAGACCCAGTTCGAGCGCCGGTGGCCGGCGTTCCACGTGGTCGGTAAGGACATCCTGCGCTTCCACGCGGTCATCTGGCCGGCGATGCTGCTCGCGGCGGGTCTCGAGGTTCCGCGCGGCGTGTTCGCGCACGGCTGGCTGCTCGTCGGCGGCGAGAAGATGTCGAAGTCGAAGCTCACCGGCATCGCGCCGACCGAGATCACCGACACGTTCGGCTCCGACGCGTACCGCTTCTACTTCCTGTCGGCGATCGCGTTCGGCCAGGACGGCTCGTTCTCGTGGGAGGACCTCTCCGCCCGCTACCAGGCCGAGCTCGCCAACGGTTTCGGCAACCTCGCCTCCCGCACGATCGCGATGATCGAGCGCTACGTCGAGGGCATCGTGCCGCCGCCGGCCGCGTATGCGGAGGGCGATCTCGCGATCCAGAAGATCGTGGCGGATGCCGCGGCGAACGCCGATGCGGCCATCGAGCGGTTCCGCATCGATGAAGCGATCGCCGCCATCTGGACCATCGTCGACGCCCTCAACGGCTACATCACCGAGAACGAGCCCTGGGTGCTCGCCAAGGAGGACGGCGACCGCGAGCGGCTCGGCACCGTGCTCTACACGGCGGCCGAGGGGCTGCGGGCCCTCGCCGTGCTGCTGAGCCCGGTCACCCCGATCGCGACAGAGAAGCTCTGGATCGCACTCGGCGCCGCGGAGAGCCTGGGGCGCCTGGTCGACCAGCCGCTGCGCGCGGCGGGGAGCTGGGGCATCCTTCGTCCCGGCACATCGGTCAACGGGCTGTCTCCTCTCTTCCCGCGGGTCGAGACCGCGTGAGCGCGCAGGTTCCGAGCGATCCCAGCCAGTACGTGCGCGAGCGCACGGCCGACGGGCGCAAGGACCTGCGCTATCCCGACGCGCCGGAACCCCTCGCCGTCGCCGTCTACGACAACCACACGCACCTCGAGATCGCCGACGGCGACTCCCCGCTGACGCTCGCCGAGCAGCTCGACCGGGCCGAGGCCGTCGGCATCGCCGGCGTCGTGCAGGTGGGCGGCGACATCGAGTCGTCGCAGTGGTGTGCGTGGGCTGCTGAGCAGGACCGCCGGGTGCTCGCCGCCGTCGCCCTGCACCCGAACGAGGCGCCCGAGTACGCCGCCGCCGGACGCCTTGCTGAGGCGATCGAGGTCATCGACACCCTCGCCGCCCAGCCCCGGGTACGCGCGGTCGGCGAGACCGGACTCGACTTCTTCCGCACCGGCGAGGACGGCATCGCGGCCCAGGTCGAGAGCTTCGAGGCGCACATCGCGATCGCGAAGCGGCACAGCATCGCCATGCAGATCCACGACCGCGACGCGCACCAGGCCGTCTTCGACACCCTCGACCGCGTGGGCGCCCCGGAGAAGACCGTGTTCCACTGCTTCTCCGGCGATGCCGACATGGCGCGGGTCGCGAGCGACCGCGGCTACTGGCTGAGCTTCGCGGGCAACGTCACGTTCAAGAACGCCGAGAACCTGCGCGACGCCCTCCGCGTGGCGCCGCGCGATCGCATCCTGGTAGAGACGGATGCCCCGTTCCTCACGCCCGCGCCCTACCGCGGTCGCCCGAACGCCCCGTACCTCGTGCCGCTGACCGTGCGGTTCATGGCCGAGACGCTCGAGACCGACCTCGACGAGCTGTGCGCACAGCTCGCGGCGAACACGCTCGCCGTCTACGGCGAGTTCTGAACGGGCTCCGCAACAGCGGTGCGCCGCTCGGTCGGGGTCACACCCCGAACGCGGCGGCGACCTCGCCGAGCACGAGCTCGCCCGAGTCGGCGTCGTAGTCGAAGAGCTCCGCGTAGCGACCCCACTGGATCGCGATGTCCAGCTGCACCCGCGCGTCCGCCCCCGAGAAGCCGCGTCGCAGCAGGTCGAGGAAGAAGTCGTCGCGCAGGGCGCCGTCGTCGCTGTTCTCGAGCGCTTTGAGGATCGTGCGCACGAGCGGGGCGTGGGCCGCGCTGAGGCGTGCGAACAGCTTCTTCGACTCCTGGATGTCCGCGCGTCCCCAGGCGCGACCGTCCTCGGTGAGGAAGAGCTGCGCCCCGTCGACCTCGATGAACCCGAGCAGGGCGGCCGCGTCGACGAGGGGAAGGAGGTCGTCGACCTCGAAGGACAGCTCGTCGGCGAGGTCGGGCAGGTCGGTCTGGCCGTTGTGCGAGTGCACGATCTCGACGAGGCCGGCGAGCCCGCCCACGGACACGTCGGGCAGCGGCGCGCTGAGCGGAGTGGCGGCGACAGGCGCGGCCGCCGTGCCGGGAGCACCGGTGCCGGTGCCGGTCAGCAGGGCATAGAGCCGATCGACGGTCTGGGCGAAGAGCGGATGCCGCCGGTCGCGCGGGCGGGGGAGCGGCACCTCGACCTCGGCGCGCACGTGCCCGGGGTTCGAGCCGAGGACGAGGACGCGGTCGGCCATGAGCACCGCCTCCTCGATGTTGTGGGTCACGATGCAGACCGACTTCGTCGGGAAGTCGGGCTGCGCCCACAGCGACATCACCTCGTTGCGCAGGTTCTCGGCGGTGAGCACGTCGAGAGCCGAGAAGGGCTCGTCCATGAGCAGCGCGTCCGGGCGCAGCACCAGGGCGCGCGCGATCCCCACGCGCTGGCGCATGCCGCCGGAGAGCTCGCGCGGGTACGCCGACTCGAAGCCGTCGAGACCGATCAGGTCGATCGCGTCGAGGGCGCGCTGACGGCGCTCCGCGGCCGACACCGAGCGGGCGGCCAGTCCCAGCTCGACGTTTCCCTGCACCGTCAGCCACGGCATGAGCGCGAACGACTGGAACACCATCCCGACGCCCGGGTTCGCACCGTTGATCGGCCGGCCGCGGTAGCGCACCTCGCCGCTGGTGGGGGCGATGAGACCGGCGACCGTGCGCAGGAGGGTGGACTTCCCCGACCCGGACTTCCCGAGGAGTGCCACGATCTCGCCTTCTCGGAGGGTCAGCGACACCTCGTCGAGCACCGTGAGGGTGCCGCCGTCGCTCGAGGGGAAGGCTGTCGTGACGTCGTCGACCTCGACGATCGCGGTGTCGCGGACGGATGCGGTGTTCTGTGCCATGGGGCACCTCCTTCGCGGAGTGGGCGGGTGGGTCAGGTGAGGGAGAAACGACGTTCGGCGAGCCGGTACATCCGCCGCCAGAACAGCCGGTTGAGGCCGACGACGAACAGGCTCATCACGATCACCCCGACGTACACGCGGGGGCTGTCGCCGGTGGCGGTGGCGTTCGCGATGTACGCGCCGAGGCCGACGGCGGTGAGGGTCGTCGACCCGTAGGTCACGACCTCCGAGACGATCGACGCGTTCCAGGCGCCGCCGGCCGCGGTGATGCCGCCCGTCACCCACGACGCGAAGATGGCCGGCAGGATGAGGCGCGTCCAGCGCTGCCAGCGCGACAGGCGCAGGGATGTCGCGGCGTCCCGCAGGTCCGCCGGGATCGCCGAGGCGCCGGCGATGACGTTGAAGAGGATGTACCACTGCGCGCCGAGCGCCATCAGCAGGATTCCGCCGATGTTGAGCGAGATGCCGGTGTGGATGAGTGCCAGCGTGACGAACGGGAAGAGGAAGTTCGCCGGGAAGCTCGCGAGCACCTGCACGACGGGCTGAGCGAAGCGCGTCACCCGCGGGTTCATCCCGATCCACACGCCCACCGGCACCCAGATGATGGTGCCGAACACGAGCAGCACGAGCACGCGCCCGAAGGTCACGAGCCCGAGGCCCGCGGCATCCGCGAACTCCCACAGGCCGACGCTCGACTGCACGAAGATGATGACCTGCACGGTGCCCCACGTGAGGGCGACGGCGACGACCACGGCGAATGCGAGGTCGCCGATGCGCCGCCGGCGCGGGTCGACGCGCAGCGGCACGTCGGCGACGCCGAAGACCGCCATGGCCCGGTCGAGGCCGCGCCCGAGCGGTGCGAGCGCGCGGCCGATCAGGCGGGGCACCCCGGAGTGGCGCAGCACGTCGAGCACGACACTGCGCTGCGGCACCTGGCTCGACGTGTCGCCCATGCGGAAACGCTCCGCCCACGCGGTCAGCGGCCGCCAGAACAGCGTGTTCACCCCGACGACCATGACGATCATGACGGCGATGGCCCACAGGATCGCCGGGATGTTCTCCTCGGCCGTCGCGCTCGCGACGTACGATCCGATGCCGGGTAGGGCATACGTGTGGTTGTTGACAGAGATGACCTCGCTCGCGACGAGGAAGAACCAGCCCCCGCCGAAGCTCATCATGCCGTTCCAGACGAGCGGGATCATGCCGCTGGGCACGTCGAGCTTCCAGAAGCGCTGCCAGCGGGTCAACCGCAGCAGGCGCGCCGCCTCGTCGAGATCGCGCGGCTGCGTGGTGAGCGAGTTGTAGAACGCGAACGTCATGTTCCACGCCTGGCTCGTGAAGATCGCGAAGATCGAGGCGCACTCGACGCCGAGCTCGGAGTTCGGGAAGATGACGAGCCAGACGGTGAGCGTCACCGACAGGAACGCGAGCACCGGCACCGACTGCAGGATGTCGAGGATCGGGATCAGCACCTTCTCGCCGCGCCGCGACCGCGCGGCGGCGGTCGCGTAGACGAAGGTGAACACCACGGATGCCGCGAGCGCGATGAACATGCGCAGCAGCGACCGGGCGGCGTCGTAGGGCAGCTGTGACGGGTCGGTGGAGACGGCGTCGATGTCGCGAGACGGGTCGAACGGCGCGGCGATCCCCTGCGAGAGGTGGATGAGCAGCCACAGCACTGCGGCGAAGCCGACGAGCACGACGGCGTCGGCGGCGAGACGGGTGCCGGAGCGGGCGCCGACCGTGGTGTGGCCGGCGAAGGTGGTGGGCGTCGACATGGCGCGCTCCTTGCGGATGGGCGCGCTCCGGGCCTCCCGCGAGGCGGGTCAGCCGAGGGTGCGCGTGGCGGAGGGGAGTCGGGGACTGTCACTGGGAGAACTCATGTCCCTCACCTCCTCGCGCTCGTCGCGTCGCCCGCGGCATCCGGGCCTCGGATACCATACGCAATAGTCAATCAATTGCGCAAATGAACGGTGAACGTGAGGAGACGCATGAGCGACCGGACGACGGATGACTCGGGCGCACCCTCGGTCGCGCAGCTCGCCGCCGCCGCCGACACGTTCGACCTCCTGTCGGTTCCGGGCCGCCTGCACCTGGTGTGGCTGCTCTCGGACGACGAATCGGATGTCACGACCCTCGCTGAGCGCACCGGGGCGACGATCCCCGCGACGAGCCAGCAGCTCGCGAAGCTGCGCGCCGCCGGTGTGGTCAGCGCGCGCCGGCAGGGACGCCGGCAGCTCTATCGGGTCGACGATCCGCACATCGTCGCGGTGGTCGCGGCGATGCTCGACCACATCGCGCCCGACGGCACGCTCGCCGCGCCCCCGGACCCTCGGCGCCCACCGCGCCAGCCGCGCTTCGTGCGGGCGTGACCGCGACCCGGACGGCACCGGGCCGCGGCATCCGTCACCTCTTCGGTGCCGCCACGAACAGCGTCTCGGTCTTCTCGAGCTCCATGCCCTTGGTCTCCGGCACCTTCAGCAGCACGTAGACGAAGGAGAGGGCCGCGAACACGGCGTACATACCGTAGGTGAGCGGCAGCGACCACGCCGACATCGAGGGGAACGAGACCGTGATGACGAAGTTCGCGATCCACTGCGCCGCGGCCGCGACGCCGAGCGCGCGACCGCGGATGCGGCTCGGGAAGATCTCGCCCAGCAGCACCCACACGAGCGGACCCCACGACGCGCCGAACCCGATGACGAACACATTCGCGGCGACGAGCGCGATCGGGCCCCAGGCGCCCGGGAGGGACACCTCGCCGTTCACCGTGACCGAGAAGGTGAACGCGAGCGCCATGATGCCCAGCGACAGGGTCATCAGCACGGAGCCGACCAGCAGGATGGGCTTTCGGCCCACCCGGTCGACGAGGAAGATCGCGACCAGGGTGACGACGACGTTCGTGACCGAGGTGATGACGCTGATGACCAGCGAGTCACCCTCGGTGAACCCGACCGCGCGCCACAGCGTCGTCGAGTAGTAAAAGATCACGTTGATGCCGACGAACTGCTGGAACACCGACAGGATGATGCCCACCCAGACGATCGGCTGAAGTCCGAGCACGTGTCCGCGCAGCGACGCCTTCTTGGTGGTGCGGTCCGCGCTGATCGCGTTCGTCAGCTCGCGCAGGGTCTGCTCCAGGTCGGCCGGCGGCACGAGGCGGGCGAAGATCGCGCGCGCCTCGTCGGTGCGGCCGGCGGCGAGAAGGAAGCGCGGGGACTCGGGGAGGGTGAGAGCCAGGATCCCGTAGACCGCCGAGGGGATCACCCCGACGATGAACATCCAGCGCCAGGCCTCCAGGCCGAGCCAGAGCGTGTTCGCGGCGCCATCGGCCCACGTCGCGAGCAGCGCGTCGGACAGCAGTGCCCCGAAGATGCCGAGCGTGATCGCGAGCTGCTGCAGCGACGCCAGCGATCCGCGGATCTGACGCGGTGCGATCTCGGCGATATAGGCCGGCGCGACGACAGAGGCGATGCCGATGCCGAGGCCGCTCACCACGCGCCACAGGATCAGGTCGGGAACGCTGAAGGTGAGGCCCGCGCCGATCGAGGAGACGAAGAACAGGCCGGCGCCGAGCAGCATGACGCGCAGGCGCCCCCAGCGATCGGAGAGCGAGCCGGCGATCATCGCGCCGACGGCGCACCCGAGGAGCGCCACCGCGACGACGAAGCCCGTCAGTGCCGAGCCGAGGGAGAAGTGCCCGCCGATCGAGTCGACCGCGCCGTTGATGACCGACGAGTCGAAGCCGAACAGGAAACCTCCGACGGCCGCCGCGACCGACAGCCCCACCGCCCGTCGCCCGAAGGGGCTGCGCAGAGAGAAGGCGTCGGCGGGGATCGTTCCAGTGCTCACCGCACCACCCTAGTGGCGCCCGGAGAGGCGGGTCGGGGGTTGACGCCGCGCCTCGTTAGGGTGAGGGGGTGACCGTGCATCTGCTCGGCGCGGCCGAGATCCGCGCCCTCGCCGCCGAGCTCGACGTCACCCCGACGAAGAAGCTCGGCCAGAACTTCGTGCACGACCCCGGCACCGTGCGCAAGATCGTGGCCGCGGCATCCGTTACGGCCGACGACCGCGTCGTCGAAGTCGGCCCGGGGCTCGGGTCGCTGACGCTCGCGATCCTGGAGACCGGCGCCCGGGTGACCGCGGTCGAGATCGACCACCGCCTCGCCGCGCGACTTCCGCAGACCGCCGCCGACCACGGTGTCGAGGACGGTGCCCTCACCGTGGTCGACGCCGACGCGCTCACGATCACCTCACTGCCGGGGGAGCCGACGGTGCTCGTCGCGAATCTGCCGTACAACGTGTCCGTGCCCGTGCTGCTGCACTTCATGGAGACCTTCCCGCGTCTCGACCGCGGCGTCGTGATGGTGCAGGCCGAAGTCGGCGAGCGGCTCGCCGCGGGGCCGGGTTCCAAGGTCTACGGCGCCCCCAGCGTCAAGGCGTCGTGGTACGGCGACTGGCGCCTGGTCGGCACGGTGTCGCGCATGGTGTTCTGGCCCGTGCCCAATGTCGACAGCGTGCTCGTGGGATTCGCCCGCGCGCACGCGGCGCGAGGCACCGAGGCCGAGCGGCAGACGACGTTCCGCATCGTCGACGCGGCCTTCCAACAGCGCCGCAAGATGCTGCGGCAGGCGCTCTCCGGGGTGCTCGGCGGGTCGTCCGCGGCGGCCAGTGCGCTGCTCGAGAGCGCGGATGTCGCCCCCACCGCCCGCGGTGAGGACCTCACCGTCGAGGACTACCTGCGCATCGCCCGCGCGGCGGCTAGCCTGGGCGGGTGAGCACAGAGCCGCGTATCCGACCCTCCGTCCCCGACATCCACCGGCCCTACACGGCGGCCCCGGATCGGTACGACCTCACCGAATACCGTCAGGTCGGGACATCCGGTCTCTACCTCCCGCCGATCTCGCTCGGCCTGTGGTGGAACTTCGGCGACAACGTCGCCTTCGACACGCAGCGCGGCATCCTCCGGCACGCCTTCGACCACGGCATCATCCACTTCGACCTGGCCAACAACTACGGTCCTCCCTACGGCGCCGCGGAGACCAACTTCGGACGCATGCTGCGCGAGGACTTCAAGCCCTACCGGGACGAGCTGGTCGTGTCGTCCAAGGCGGGGTGGGACATGTGGCCCGGGCCGCACGGCGACCTCGGCAGCCGCAAGTACATCCTCGCGAGCGCCGAGCAGTCGCTGACGAGGCTCGGGCTCGACTACGTCGACATCTTCTACTCCCACCGGGTCGATCCCGACACTCCCGTCGAGGAGACCATCGGCGCGCTCGACACGCTCGTGCGTCAGGGCAAGGCGCTCTACGTGGGCATCTCGTCGTACTCCGCGGAGCGCACCGCGGTCGCCGCGGCGGTGGCCCGCAGCCTCGGCACGCCGCTGATCATCCATCAGCCCGCCTACTCGATCCTCAACCGGTGGATCGAGGACGGTCTGACGGGCGTCCTCGCCGAAGAGGGCATGTCGGCTATCGCCTTCACGCCGCTCGCCCAGGGGCTCCTGACCGGCAAGTACCTCGGCGACGGCAAGGCCAAGCGCTCGCAGCCGCGCGACAGCCTGCCCGACCGGGCGCTGTCGCACCAGGCGATCGCGTCGCTGCGATCACTGAACACGATCGCGAAGGAGCGCGGTCAGACGCTCGCGCAGATGGCGATCCAGTGGGTGCTGCGCGAGCCCACCGTGTGCTCGGCGCTCATGGGGGCCTCCAGCATCGAGCAGCTCGACGAGAATCTGGCCGCCCTCACCGGACCGGCCTTCGACACCGACGAGCTCGAGCGCATCGACGCGCTGTCGGATGTCATCGACGTCAACCTGTGGGCGGAATCATCGAAGCTGTGATCCTCCCCGCCCCGACCGTGCACGTGCGCGCCCCGGGCAAGATCAACCTCTTCTTCGAGGTCGGCGCGCTTGGCGCCGACGGGTACCACGACGTCGCCTCGGCGTACCAGGCCGTCTCCGCGTACGAGGACGTGTGGGCCTCGGCGTCGGACGACCTGACGATCGAGGTCACCGGATCGGTGGATGTCGCGGGTGTCCCACTCGACGCCCGCAACCTCGCCGTGCGCGCCGCGCAGCTGGTCGCGGACGAGGCGGGCATCGACGCGGGCGTGCACCTGCGCATCGTCAAGGGTGTGCCCGTCGCAGGTGGGATGGGCGGAGGATCCGCGGATGCCGCAGCCGCCCTCGTCGCGTGCGACGCGCTGTGGGGAACCGGCATCTCACCGATCCGGCTGCGGGAGCTGGCGGCGGAACTCGGTGCCGACGTGCCGTTCGCGCTCACCGGCGGCACGGCGATCGGGCTGGGGCGCGGCGACGACCTGAGTCCTGCCCTGGCGCGCGGGCGTTTCGACTGGGTGATCGTCACGAGCGAGGACGGCCTGTCGACTCCGGCCGTTTTCGCCGCCCTCGACGCGCACCGCGACGACGCCTCGCTCGACATCGTGCCCGCGCGTCGGCCGATGGTCGATGACGCCGTTCTGCATGCGCTGCGCGCGGGCGATGCGCACATGCTCGCCGCGAGCCTTCGCAATGATCTGCAGCAGGCCGCGCTCGCGCTGCGACCCGACCTCGCCGACCTGCTCGAGACGGGTCGCGCCGCCGGTGCCCTCGAAGGGATCGTCTCGGGTTCGGGTCCCACGGTCGCGTTCCTCGCGGCGGGCCCCGAAGCCGCCATCGACCTGCAGATCGGGCTCTCGGCCGCAGGGCACGTCGCGCACCACGTGCACGGCCCTGTGCCGGGGGCACGCGTCATCCACGACGACTGATCGGGCGCACCGCGCCGCTGGAGGAGATCATGAACGACACCGCCGTCGCCGCCTTCCTGGCGGCCCCGCTCGATGAGCGTCAGGCGCGCCGGCTCGGCGACCTGGGGCTGCGCGCCGACCTCGTCACGGACGAGGACCGTGCCGCCTCGGACGGCTGGATCGAGGCCGTCTCCCGAGGATTCCTCGGCACCGAGCGCTCCGAGGTGCAGCGCCAGGCCGCGTTCGACGGGCTGCGGTCGCGTCGCCGGTTGGGCGTCTACGACGACTCCGCCCCGGTGCCCGGCACCCCGGTCGCGACGTTCGCGTCGTGGCTCGCCGAGCTCACCGTCCCCGGGCCGGCGCTCATCGACACGGCCGCCATCAGCTCCGTCACCGTCGCCCCCACCCATCGACGGCGGGGTCTCGCGCGGGCGATGATGGAGGGCGAGTTGCGGGCCGCGGCATCCGCCGGCGTGCCGGTTGCGACCCTCACCGTGAGCGAGTCGACGCTCTACGGCCGGTACGGCTTCGCCCCCGCCGCAGAGGCTGCGCACTGGCGGATCGAGGCGAAGCGCGCCGGATGGATCGGTCCGGTCTCGCCGGGACGCGTGGACTTCGTGCCGAGAGTCGACGCACGCGCCCTGATCGAGCCGCTGTACGACCGCGTGCGCCTCGCCCGGCCGGGCGAGATCACGATGCCGGCCGGGCACTGGGACCGCTTCCTGCGCACGCGTCCTGACTCGGAGAAGGGCGAAGAGCTGCGCACTGTCGTCTACACGACGGTGGCGGGGGAGGTGACCGGCGTGGCGCTCTACAGCGTGACGGAGTCGCACGACGACTTCGCCCGATCGACCCTCGAGCTCGTGTACCTCCTCGCGCTCGACGACGAGTCCTACGCGGGTCTCTGGCGCTTCTTCCTCGAGATGGATCTGATCGGCTGGATCGAGGCGCCCGAGCTCTCGCTCGACGAGCCGCTGCTCTGGATGATCGCCGACCAGCGTGCCGCACAGCGCACGGTGCGCGATCACCACTACGTGCGCATCCTCGATGTCGTCGCCGCCCTCGAGGCCCGTCGCTACAGCGGCGCCGGGCGCGTGGTGATCGAGATCGCCGACCCGCTCGGGTTCGCCGCCGGCCGTGTGCTGCTCGATGTGGACGAGCGCGGCGTCGGTTCGGTGCGCCACGCCGACGAGACGACGGATGCCCCGTCCCTCCGCCTCGGCATCGCCGAACTGTCGGCCGCCTACCTGGGAGGGGTGCGTCTCGCGACCCTCGCTGCGGCGGGACGGGTCACGGGTGACGGGGTGGCCGCGGCATCCGCTCTGTTCGCCGCGCCGCAGGCGCCCAGGCTGAGCTTCTGGTACTGATGCGGGCATAGCGCACGACATCCGGCGTCACAATCCCGTCCGAAATGTCCGCCGCTGCGAATAGCGTGTGCGTGAGCGGTGATCGCCGCCCGCGATGCGAGCGGCTGGCGGCCGCCCCGAACGGAGGACGCAATGCAGGCGCGACTGGGCGACACCGTGATCGCCGAGGCCGATGAGGCCGATCTGATCCGTATCGAAGGCAACTGGTACTTCCCGCCGGCGGCGGTGCGTGAGGGTGTACTCACCACCAGCCCGACGCCGTACACGTGCCCCTGGAAGGGCGCGTGCCAGTACTTCACCGTGACCGTCGACGGGCATGAGCTCACCGACCGGGCATGGAGCTACCCCGAGCCCTACCCCACCGCGATCGAGAAGGTCGGCGCCGACTTCTCCGGCTATGTCGCGTTCTGGAAAGAGATCGAGATCACCGACTGAGAGGACGACCGATGATCGAATTCTCGGCCGTATCCAAGACCTTCCCCGACGGCACCCGCGCCGTCGCCGACTTCTCCCTGCAGCTTCCCGCACGGTCCACCACCGTGTTCGTGGGCTCCTCGGGCTGCGGCAAGACCACCCTGCTGCGCATGATCAACCGCATGGTCGAGCCCACCGCCGGGCGCATCGAGATCGATGGAGAGAACATCGCCGATCGGTCGGCCGTGGCCCTGCGCCGCAGCATCGGCTACGTCATGCAGAACGCGGGGCTGCTGCCGCACCTCAGCGTCGTCGACAACATCGCCACGGTTCCGCGGCTCACCGGTGCCACCCGCCGTGCCGCGCGGGCGCGGGCGCTCGAACTGATGGACACGGTCGGGCTCGATCGCGCGCTCGCCGCGCGGTATCCGAACCAGCTCTCGGGCGGTCAGCAGCAGCGCGTGGGCGTCGCGCGAGGACTCGCGGCGGATCCGAACATCCTCCTGATGGACGAGCCCTTCGGTGCCGTCGACCCCATCGTTCGTGCCGAGCTGCAACAGGAACTCCTGCGTCTGCAGCGCGACATCGGCAAGACGATCGTGTTCGTCACCCACGACATCGACGAGGCGTTCCTGCTCGGCGACCAGGTCGTCATCCTCGCTAAGGGTGCCGCGATCGCCCAGGTCGGCACGCCCGACGAGATCATCGAGGCGCCCGCCGACGACTTCGTGCGATCGTTCATCGGAGCTGACCGGGGTAAGCGTGCGCTGTCGCTGCGACCGACCGCGGGCGGCGGAACGGCCGTCGTCGACGCCGACGGCCGCACCCAGGGCATCCTCGCGACCGAGGGCGCGTCGTCGTGATCTGGGTCGGCGACAACCTCGGCCTCATCGCGGGGCTCGCGGTCTCGCACCTGCGCCAGAGCCTGATCGCCATCGTGCTCGGACTCGTGATCGCCATCCCGCTCGGCTGGGCGGCGTGGCGCTACCGCCTGCTGCGCGGCTGGCTGATCACCGTGACCGGGCTGCTCTACACGATCCCCTCGCTCGCGCTGCTGATCATTCTGCCGTCTGTGTTCGGATACTCCGCGCTGAGCGAGACGAACCTCATCGTGGCGCTCACGATCTACGCCGTCGCGATCCTCGTGCGCTCGGTGGTCGACGGCTTGCAGTCGGTCGACCCGTCCGTGCGGCAGGCGGCGGTCGCGCTCGGCTACGGCGGTGCGCGTCGCTTCTTCACTGTCGACCTGCCGCTCGCCGGCCCGGTGATCCTCGCCGGGCTGCGGGTGACGTCCGTCTCCACGATCGCGCTCGCCACCGTCGGCATCCTCGTCGGCGTCGAGAACCTCGGCTACCTGTTCACCAACGGCCTGCAGCGCCGCATCACCGAAGAGGTGCTCTCGGGTGTCGTCGCGGTGATGGTCATCGCGCTGCTGATCGACGCGCTGCTGGTGCTCGGCGGACGCCTGCTCATGCCCTGGGCTCGACGCTCCCGCACCGTCCGCGCACGTACCCGCCGGGTGCTCGCTGGGGCAGAGGTCGCCTGATGGACCTGTTCACCGGGGCCCTCGCCTGGATCTTCTCGCCCGATCGACTGACCGGAACGGACGCGCTGCCCATCCTGTTCGCGCAGCAGTTGTACTACACGTTCCTCTCGGTGCTCATCGCGGCGCTGATCGCGGTGCCGCTCGGCTGGCTCATCGGGCACACCGGCCGCGGTCGCGAGGTCGCCGTGGCCATCTCGGGCGCCGCCCGCGCCATCCCGTCCTTCGGACTACTGATCTTCCTCGTGCTGCTGCTCGGCGTGCTGCACAAGCCCGAGGCCGCGGTGATCACCTTCGTGCTGCTCGGCATCCCGCCGCTGCTCGCCGGCGCCTACACCGGCTTCGAGGCGATCGACCGCCGCACGATCGACGCGGCGCGCGCGGTCGGCATGACCGAATGGCAGATCCTCTGGAAGGTCGAGGTTCCGCTCGGGCTGCCGCTGCTGCTGGGAGGACTGCGCTCGGCCGTGCTGCAGGTCGTCGCGACGGTGACGATCGCCGCCTATGTCAACCTCGGCGGACTCGGGCTGCCGATTATCACCGCGCTGAACCTCCGCCAGTACGACGTCGTGCTCGGCGGGGCCATCCTCGTCGCCGTGTTGGCGCTCGTCCTCGACGCGATCCTCGCCCTCGCCCAGTGGGCCTCGGTGCCGCGCGGCGTGCGTCAGCACGGCACCTCGCGCCGAGAACGGCGCGCCGCGGCATCCGCTCTCGCCGTCACGTGACGTCACACCGTCTTGCTCCATCCCCCTCCACCCCCAAGAATCGCCCCGAACCTCGGTTCACGCACCCAGAGAGGACACCATGTCTACAGCACGCACGGCACGCGTCATCGGCGCCGCCGCCATCGCCGCTGTCGCCGCACTCGCCCTGAGCGCCTGCGGCTCCAGCAGCTCGATCGCCGGCCCCACCGCGACGAGCGCGGGAGGCTCGATCGTCATCGGATCGCAGGCCTACTACTCGAACGAGATCATCGCCGAGATCTACGCCCAGGCCCTCGAAGGCGCCGGCAAGACGGTCACCCGCCAGTTCAACATCGGCCAGCGCGACGCCTACATCCCGCAGCTCAAGAGCGGCGCGATCACCCTGTTCCCCGAGTACTCCGGCAACCTGCTGCAGTACTTCGACGCGAACACCACCGCCCGGTCGGCCGACGACGTCTACGCCGCCCTGCAGACCGCCCTGCCGTCGAACCTCACGGTGCTGAACCAGTCGACCGCGACCGATCAGGACTCCTACACGGTCACGAAGGCGTTCGCCGACAAGTACGGGCTCACCACCATCGCCGACCTCTCGAAGGTCACCGAGCCGCTCACCCTCGGCGGACCGCCCGAGCTCGCCGAGCGTCCTTACGGCCCGACCGGTCTGAAGTCCACCTACGGCGTGACCGTCGCGTTCTCGGCGACCGGTGACACCACCGTGCAGGACCTCGTCGCCGGTACCGTCAACGTCGCCAACGTGTACACGGCCGACCCGAGCATCCAGACCGACAACCTGGTCGTGCTGAAGGACCCGAAGGCGCTCTTCCTCGCGTCGAACGTGGTGCCGGTCGTCGCCAAGAGCATCGAGAGCGACGTCGCCGACGTCATCAACCAGGTGAGCGCCGCGCTCACGCCCGAGAAGCTCGTCGCCCTCAACGTTCAGAGCACGGTCGACAAGCAGTCGCCGGCCGACATCGCGAAGGCGTTCCTCGCGGCGAACAACATCAAGTAAGCGGTGCACGAGGGGTGAGTGGGCTGCGCGGTGATCGACGCCGGTCGTTCTCAGCCCACCGCTTCGCCGAGCTCGAGCCAGCGCTCCTCGAGTTCGACGGTCTCGGTGGTGAGCTGATCGC